>DATLYY010000021.1 GCA_035574275.1 Verrucomicrobiia bacterium | reverse complement strand
AACGGCTGGATCGAAACGTACAACGAAACCTACCTGCACTCGGCCCTGGGCTACCAGCCGCCGAACAGGTTCGAGAAAACCTATAACCTCAGCCCGATGACTCCATATCAGGCCGCTTGACTAAAGGGGAGCAGTACAGTGTCCTGTGCCGCCAGTTCCCGGCCCACTTAGCTTTTCTAATTCAAGAGTTGCTATTTTGTTCAGTTCTTTTACCGCTTCTTGAAATCGTTTTCTGGTATTTTCGTTTTCAAGCTCTCTTTCTCTCTGTTTTTCTTTTTCTTTTTCCTCTTCAACTATGGTTTTCAAAATTTTCTTTGCTTCCCTGACCAAACATTTTGTGAACGGATGGTTTCTCATCAAACCATCGCGATTCCTGTCCACAACTGGCTCAGAGGAATGTTGGAGTTCATATATGTATTCACATCTTAATTCCCCAAATAAATTAGCAGCAAATGGATCCGAATCATATTCAAATAGCGTTGCTTCATGGACCGTTCTACGTGTAGTAATAAGAATTCCCCCTGTCCGGCAGGAACCTTCCTGGCTTAGTGGAAAGGAACCTTTTGCTTTCTTAACTGTAAATTGGATTTGGGCGTTTGGAAATTCCGGAATTGGTACGACTTTGTCGAAAAGAATTGCATCGATTTCCGGTTCTTGATAAAAAAGTGTGCTCTCATTTCCGCTCCGCAAGTCTCTTAATACAATAGTTCGATGTGTATCGGACATTATTAAACGAAGCAGAATATGATTTTGAAGATCTTCTCGGAGGTTTTCAAAATATGGAATTCTCACTCTCGGATTCGTTACGAGAATTTCCACGACTGTTCCATTATTGGGAATAGAGAGCTCCTTCCGAATCCTTTTGTCAGCAGTTGTAGGATTGTAAAGAGTAAAATCATCTGCTTTAAGTTTGCACCGATAATACTTTGCATCCTTTATTGATTTTATCTCTCCTTCCCCAAAATTGATGATGGTGTCTTTTAATCCCATCCCAAAAAACCCTCTTCCTGTATCGCCGCTAACGTTCTCGCCGTAGTAGCCTACACACTCGTCCATTCTTTGATTGTCGATACCCTCGGCAAAATCTCTTATTCGGATTAGAGTTTGTTTGCTTTTCGGTCTTCTGTCAATTTCTATTTCAATTTTGCCCGACCCCGGTATTCCTTTACTTTCGAGTCGATAATAACTGTCGTCACCGTTTGTAATTATCTCCACCAACCCTTTTAATAGATCGTTCCCTATTGATTGAGAAGCTAAGGTTACAAATGCTCTGCGGCCTGCCAGCAGTTTCCTTTTAACCAAAACCATTTTGAACTCCTTTCGCGTTTACGTCTTCTGGGGTAACATTCCACCCCTCATTTTAGCAACCACGAACCGATTAAGAAATTTATTACGGAGAGCTTTCAAGAATTCGATCAGGTCATTTCGCGGAAAATCATTGAGATTTTGAATAACTGTTTCATAATTTTTTGCTAAAGTCTCCGGCGAACTCTCAAGTGTACCATAAAGCAAATCACACATCTCATATTCGGTAACATTTTCTATAGAATTATTTTCAAGGAATTTTTTATATGCCATACTTTTCTCTACTCTTGAAACGACTCTCCCGGCAATACTTCGTCGGTCGCCTTTTTTTGTGGCTGTTTTTATTTCAACAAAATTCAACCTTAAAAGCGTTTTTTCTGCGACTTTTTCTCCTTTGGGGGTTAAAGTAAATCCAGTTGCTACACTACCGGTTATTAGTTGCTTATCTGCTCTGCACCTCAACCAGGATTTGTTTATTAATGCTGAGTCGGGCCATTGAGGATACCCGACCATCGCAAAACGCTCGGGAAATAGTTCGTACGCTTTCGCCACAAGATTTTCAAATGTTGGGGTTTTCTCGGATCTTTGAAGGAAGTATAGAGCGGCTGTAACGAGGTCATCCATACCAATCTTCAAATACGTAGAAGGTGCAAATTCTTCCTGGACAGTTTGCTTTGAATTTATTTTACTGGTCATCAGAGTTTGAATTCCTTTTCTTTGGGAAAATAGAATCGGGTTTTTACTTCTTGAACCTGCTTTTCGATGATCGAAAATATTTTTTTTATGTCCTCCTCCGAGTAATCGTAGTAATGTCGATTTGCACAGTTGCCAAGAACCTTTAGCCTTCTTAGTACAGCATTTGTTCTAAGCGAAGCCAATCGCTTAAAACGGTCCCTGGCCGTTTCAGGGTTAACACTTTGTTCTTCACCATTGTAAATACGCTTCATATTTTGGAATGTACAACGCCCTTGCAAATCTGTCAAGCGGTTTTTTGTCGGTGGTTTAGATTCTTTTCACGAGGCCCCGGGTGACGTTGTAGGGCAAGAAGAAACGGGCGAATACCCATTCGGCTACGCTCAGGGCAAGCAAGATTCGCCCCTACGAAAGCAGGAATTGGTGAAAAACAAAAAGCCCTCCAAAAAGGAGGGCTTTTTGCGCGGAAGGAACCCCTAACTGACCGGGATCCAGTAGCTGATTTTTAACGCGACGAAAACATCCCCGCCGGTGGTAAAGGCGTCCCAAAGCCGGCTCGGGCGAACGTGCCGCCCCTGCGCTTCAAACTCGGATAAATTCCGCGCCCAGACAAAATACATCGTGCTCCCCCGCAGCCACTCCCATCGCAAAACCACGTTGCTGCGGAAGGAGAGAATGTTGAAATCCGGATTGTCGAGCGTAAAGCTGGACGTGCCGTCCGTCACCGTGTACGTCCGCGAAGAACTGTCGTAAGTAATGGTGGTGCCATTGGTTCCATACTGCGCGGGCAAGGTCGTCTTGGGCGCCTCCAGCTCCCCGAAGTTGTAAAATTTTCCGGAGGCCGCAAACGGCTCGGCGTACAGTTCAAGCGTCAAATCCGGGGTGAAGGCGTAGTTGATTCGAAACTGCGTCGCCAAAGTGCTCTGGTCGAGATAGGCAAAAACGTAGCGGTTGCCGAACGTTTCCGGCCTCCCCCCGCCCAGTGTGGCGATATACTGCCGAATCGTAAGCCCCCGTTCGTAATACGGCAGAACGGAAAACTCCCACCGCCCCGAAGTCCGCACCCCCAGTTTGCTTTCCAGATAGTAATACCAGTGCCCGATTTCGTTTTTGTCATACATCCCGTACAAATACCAGTTGGTATTGGAGGCGAAATTGCTTGAAATCTGCGCGGCAACGTTCCAGCCGAAGGGGTCTTTCATCATGGGGCCGCCGCGGGTGACGTCGTCGCTGAAGGAGCGGGGATAAATTTCGGAGCCGAGAAAAAGTCCCCAGAAATTCTTGAAGGTGAAGTTGTTTTCGAAATCGAAAAAGGTGTACTGGTGGGCGCCGCCGAAATTCCACCCCCGCCCGGCGTAGAAGGCGAGGTTGTAGTTTTGCAGATATTTCCCCGGCTGGTTTTCCCGGTATTTCAAAGCGCCGAAAAAGTCGATGTCGTCCGCCGAATTCAAACGGCCGGCGTCGTTCAATTCGAAGCCGGGGGATTCCGCCCCGATGCTCGTTTCCCAAAGCCAGTGCTTGCCGCTGTTTTTTGAAAAGCGGAGAAACCCCTGGTAGCCGGAAAGGGAGGTGCGCCCCGGTTTGAATTCCACGTGGTCCGCATCCGGCCTTTGGAAGTAATGGGCGCTGGAGGTTTGCACCCGCTGGAGGGCGTTCGAGTCCCCTTTAATGTGGCTGAAGCCGAACGTCCCCAAAAGCACATATTCCCCTCCCTTGAAACGCAAATTCAGATCTCCGCCGCCGGCATACGCCTGGTGGGTCAGGAGCTGCCAGAGCTCCCGGCTTTTTGACAAATCCCGCCCCACGCCGGTGAGCGAAAGCCCGGCCGTAGAGGCGGAGGGGCCGAACTCCTGCTGCAGACGCAACACGCCAAAGCCGGTGCGGGGGGCGACCAGCGTTTTGCTGTAGGAAACGCCTGCCGTGTCGTAGCTTTCGGCAAACTCCTCGTCGGTGAGCGCCGCCAACGCCCCGATGGAAAGTCCGGAGGCCAGCCGCCCGGTCAGCTTGCCGGCCCCCAGAATGGTGGAGGTGTTGGGACGGTCCACGTAATCGCCGGAAGCCGAACCCCGCGGCGGCGCGCCGATCCGCCGGGAGTAGTAGTAGGCCGGGCCGTTCCCCCGCAAAAGCTGGTTTCCCTCGACAAAGAAGGGGCGCTTTTCGTCAAAGATGATTTCGAAGGCGGAAAGGTTCACCCGGGCCGGGTCGGCTTCCACCTGCCCGAAGTCGGGATTGACAGTGGCATCCAAAGTCAGATTTGGCCCCAAACCCATTTTGATATCCGCCCCGGTGCGCCCTTTCATGTTCACCCCGTCGTCGAACGGGTTTTTCTTGTCCCGGCCGTAGGTGAAAGTGGCGTCCGAGGCGCCGTAGGGAATCACTTCCAACCGCCGGGCGGGCTTGATGCCGGTGATGCCGTTCAAGCGGGCCATGCGGGAGGACCAGCCGGTCTCTTTTTTCGGAATGTACACGTAATAGTCATCCTCGTTGCGGGTGGGAACCCAGCGGTTGATGTTGAATCCCCAAGTGTGCACATCCTTGGCGTTGAAGCGCAGCTGTGAAAGCGGAATGCGCATCTCCGCCGTCCAGCCGGCCGAATCGATTCTCGTTTTCGCCTCCCAGACCGGGTCGAAGGAATAATCCCGGTTGTATTCGTCGTCCGTGGCGTGGTAGTAGTCGGCCCGCGTGCCGGAGGCCGCCACGGCGAAGGTGTAGGCGGTGCGGCGGTCCAGATAGGTGTCCAAGGAGATGATGATCCGCTCCGAATTGCCGGTCTGGTCCCGGCGGGAAACCAGGGAGCGGATGCCGAGCGAATCGGGGCAGTGCATCCGGGCGCCGATGAAAAGCGCCTCGTCGTCGTAGGCGAACCAGACTTTGGTGGAATCGGAAGCGGGCTGCCCCTCCTTCGGGTCTTTTTGGATAAATCCGGTGACAGGGGGGGTCTGCCATTCCGTCTCGGAGAGGATGCCGTCCAGTTTTATGGGGTTGGTGACCCGGACGGCCTTGTGTTCGGGGACTTTTCTTTCCGTGGAATCCGGCTCGGCCGCCAAAAGCAGCGCCGGTGAAGCCAGCAAAAAAAAGATAGAGACCCGCATAAATCCTCCTGCACCCCCGGTTTCGCCTTTACCCGGCATCGGCAATATAAAAACGCAAAACGAACCTGCAACCAGAGCCCATTGCGGTATCTATTACGGGCGGAGGCCGTTTCGGGTTGCGATTTTTTTGAACCGGCGCCCGGATTATCTAAACGTGCTGGGCAGGAAAGTGCCGAGGCCGACCGGTTCCTTGGAGATTTTGAGTTCGGGGAGGGCCTTGACCGAGATGGTGAAGTAGTATCCTTTGCGGAAGCCGGAGGGGCGCCAGGAAAAATACCCCTGCCAGCAGTGCAGGTCTTTGTTCAAAACCACCTCCTGATAGCTGGAGGCCTTGGAACTCAAATCGTAGCTCTGGGCATAGGAGATCTGCCAGGTTTTGGTCAGCCGGACGGAGGCGTTCAGATTTACCTGCTGGGTGGTTGCGACCGGGCGGGGCTGCTTTATTTGCGTGATCGTGTGGCTGATGGAAAAACTGAAGGGCAAATTGTCATCCCCGCCCAATCCGGCCAAGGAAGCAAAACCTTCACTTGGTGACAAGGGCGGGCCGAAGGAGAAGGTGCGGTTGAAATTGTAGGAGGAGGTTATCGAAAAATTCAAAAGCCGCGGGCGGTCAAGCCCGTTGCCGAGCGTGTCATAAAAATCGTGGCGGGCCGAAAAGTCGACGGAGAAATTCGGGACGGCCGAGGTGCGAACGGCCGTGGCCAATTCCGACCAGCGGCGGAAGTTTGCTTCCGCATTGTAACTGGCGCTCATGTTGGCAGTGAACAAATCCAGCTTCCGTTCCCCTTTTTCCCCTTGAAATTTGGCCTGGAAAAGCTGGGACAAGGAGAAATTCAAAACCTGTGCGGTCCGGGTCTGCACGCCGACCCCGACAAAGGCGGCTTCCTTTTGATGGCGGGTGGACTTCGGAATCCAAGAGTAGGAAACAGATGGACTCAACACGTGGCGCAGTCCGGTCAAACTTCCCAGCCGGAAAAGAAACGTGCCGTAGAGATTCGTGGTGGAAGAGATTCCCATCGAGCCGGAGCCCCGGCGGAAGCTGCCGGAAGAGACCCCGGCCGCCTCCGAGCCGTTCGTCCGGTAAATGTGAAACCAGTTCTCCGTGTAGCTGAAATTGGGGGACAAGGTCAGCCAGAAAATCTTCTGCGGGGCGGAAAGCCCGAAACTATGGTTGGCGGTGGCCCGCTTCCGGTCGGTGGTGGTCGAATCCGTGTTGCGCACCCGGTTGTAGTAGTTCAAAAAATTGCCGCTGTAGCTGTAGAAAATCGAATGGTACCAGGCCGGGCCTTTCCCCCGGCCCGGGGAGAAAAACGGCTTGGCCGGCTTGGTCAGCGATACCGAGGGGAAGGAGGAGGTGCGCTCGTCCGTGTCGAGATTGAAGGTTTTCTGGGCGACGATCGAAAGCCCCCCCCAACCCAGATTTTTGCTGAAGTTGACCTGCGGGTTCAAGACCCGGTTCAAACGGGTGGAGAGGTCGAGGGACTGGTCCGGATAATAATTTTTGTCGGAAACGAAATTGCCGGAGCCGGACAAGGTGGCCGTGGGGGACAGGGTCTGGTAATGGTTGAAGCGAAAATCCCAGCGGTCGGAGCGGCTTTTCAACAAATTGGCGGCGGAATCGATGGCGAAAACGGAACGGACCCGCCCGTAGGAACCGCTCAAGCTCCCGTTGAACCGGTAACGCCAGGCGTAGTTGACGCCGGAGCGGAAAAGCAAATTCAAATCCCCGCCCGTTTCATCCACGTCCACCGCGGTGGTCAAATCGTAGTAGTCGGACAAGGCGAAATAGTAGCCGATGTTGTGGATGCCGCGCCGGTCGTTGCCGAAGCTGCCGATGCGCAAATTCAGAATGCCGGAATGCCGCCCCGGCTTTAACGGGAAGATGTAAAACGGGATGGCGGCCAAAGGGACGCCGGCGATGCGCAGAACCACCGGCTTGGCAATCATCCGGTTCCGGTGGATGAGCTTCATATGGGCCGACGAAAAGTAGTAATGGGGGTGCTCGGCGTCGCAGGTGGTGAACCAGCCGTTCCGGATGAAAACCTCTTCCTCGGAGACGCGGGAAACGTCCGCCCCCCGGTAGTACCCCTCCACCAACTGGGTGCGGGAGCTTTTCATCTTTCCCTTCTTTGTGGAAAAATCGTACGCCAGCCGGTCGTAGGCCACCTCATCCTTGCCGTCTTTCAAGACCCGCTTGGTCACGTTCTTCATCGTATCCGCAAAGCCGGAGGCGTACAGGAGCTCGGCTTTCCCGTCGTAAAGCATCGAGTCCGCTTCCAAAGTCAGATTTTGATAGCGGGTTTCGGCCCGGCTTAAAAGAAAGATTTTATTGGGGGGGATTTGATATTCGATTTCCCCGGCCTGATAATAGACGGTATCCCCCCCCGGTTTATTCTCCGGAAAGGCGTAATAAGTCCCCTGCCCGCCGCCGAGGACGGAGACCTTTTCAACTCTTCGGTCTTTCAAATGCAGATGAACGGAATCGCCGGAGGCGTGGTTTTTTAGTTTGCCGTCCGCCTGATTATAGTAGATGTACGCCTGCCCCAGGGCGCGGATCAAAGCCGGAGCATCCCCTTCAAAATGGAAGGTGATGGAATCGGCGGCCAGCTCGGAACGGGTGGTGTCGGCCAAGTCCCGATAGAGGGCGCGGGCTTTCTTTTCGGCCGAAAGCCGGTGGACGCGGTTATTCTTGAAATGCAAAGTCAACCGCTCGCCCGCGACTTCTGATTTGTCATCCCCGCCGCGCGGCTTTTCGGTCAAAACGAGTTTCTCCTCTTTGCGCAAAAAGACCGCCTTCTGCGAGTACGCAAAAACCTTTCCCCGGCGGATGCGCACCGAGTCCGTCCCAACTCCCTTCTCCTCGTCGCCGTAAAATTCCAGTTTCCTGGCCCAGACGAAAGTGGTTTCCGGCTTGGAAGTATCGGAGGCGGCCGGCAAAAGCTGCATTTCCGGCTTTTGGTCAATAAGTAAATATTTTTTTTCCCGCTCATAGCGCCCCCGTTCTCCAAGCAGAACCGTTTTTTCCTTCAAATCCTCGTAGCGGATTTTGCCGTAAGCCCACCCCTCTTTGGTCTTGGCGTCGTAGCGGACGGAATCGGCGCGCAGCTCGTATTCCGGGTAGCGGATTTTGACCCGCCCGGCCAGAACCACCCGGTTGGCTTTTTGATGCCAGCGGGCGGAATCGGCCCGGAAATCCCCCTCCCCCTGCCGGAAATGTACGTTGCCGACGACCCAGGTCACCTCCTCCCCGCGCACTTCGGTGTGGAACAAACTGCGTGCGCCGGGAAGCAGCTCCAGCCGTTCGCTTTTTTTGGAAGAGGTTTGCTGGGCAAAAACTGATTGACACGGAAGGAACAACAAAAGGAAAACCCCGACAGCCGGTAAAGAACGAAGAATGTTATGCACCAAGTTTGTTCTTCAAATATTCAAGGACTTTCGAACAGGCGGCGCCAAAATCTTTCAACCCTCCTCCCTGCCGGAAGTTGCCGCTGCCGCCCCCCTTGGCTCCCAGCGGAAAAAGAATCTCCTTCACCAAAACCGTCAGATCCACGGCCAAGTCGGGGGAGGTTACCAAAACCCAACTGCCCGCATTCGAGGCCAGAAAGACGGCGCGGCCCGGCTTCTGAACCAGAAGTTGTGCCAGCTTTTTCATCTCCTCGGCCTCCCGGTCGTAAATTTTACCCAGAAAGGAAAAACCAGCAGCGTTGGCGAATTCTTTTTCAAGCTCGGCCGCTTTCTGCGGCAGGAGCTGTTCGCGCAGAAAGGAGGCCTCCCGCCGCAACTTCTGGCTTTCTTCTATTAATGTGGAAACCGCCGGGGCGACCTCGAAGATTCCACGGGTCATCTTCTTGGCCAAAGCCGCCAAATCCTCGTAACTCTTGGCGAAAAGCCGATACGCCCCCCAGCCGCAGGCGAAATAGACCCGTTGCGTATCGCGCACTTTTTCGGTGGAAAGAATTTTAATCATCCCAATCTGGCCGGTGGAATCGAGATGGGTGCCGCCGCAGGCGGAGCGGTCCACCCCCTCGATTTCGACGATGCGGTATTTTCCGAAAACTTCCGGCGTTTTGCGCAATCCCAGGGCAGGCAATTCTTCTTCCGTTGCCCAGAAGATTTTGACCGGGACGTTTTTGAAAACGAGCCGGTTAGCCCGCTCTTCGATCTTCCTCAAAACTTCGGCACCAAGCTCCCGCCCGGACAAATCCAGGGTCGATTCCTCTTCGCCAAAGTGCACGGAAACGGTCGGCCACCCTTCTTTTAAAAAAACGGCGGACAGAAGATGCTGGCCGGTGTGCTTTTGCATGTTGTGGAAGCGCCGCTCGCCGTCGACTTGTGCGGAAACGGTTGCGCCGATTTGCGCCGGAAGGGGCTTTTCCAGAACGTGCCAGACCGCGCCGTCCGTTTTCTGGCAGTCGAGCACGGCGACCCCGCCGACGAAACCCCTATCCGCAGGCTGCCCTCCCCCCTCCGGGTAGAAGGCGGTCTGGTCCAGCTCCACGGCCGGTTTTCCCTTGAATTCCCCGGCGGCGATCACCGACGCGGAGAACTCGAAAAGCCATTTGTCCTCGTAGTACAAAAGTTTGGTCATCGGTTTTTTCCCAGCTCGGCAATCAAGATGGCGGTCAGCATCAGCCCGCCGCCAATCCAGTCCTGCCGGGAGAGCTCCTCGCCGTGAATAAGATAGGCAAAAAGGACGGCAAAAACCGGCTCCAGGGCGTAAATAATCCCCGCGCGGGTGGAGCTGGTGTCCTTTTGATAGCGGGTCTGCAAATAAAAGGTGAGCGTGGTGGCCAAAGCGGCGGTGACCAAAATGGAGGTTATGAGATTGGGGGTGAAGGCCGGCGTTTCCGGCTCAAACAAAAGGGCGCCGGGAACCGAGAAAAAAAGACAGGTGAAAAGCTGAAGAAAGGTGAGCTTTTCCGCCGAGTAGCGGCGGGCAAAATGGCTTAGGAATACGACCTGCAGGGCAAAAAAAAAGCGCACGCCAGGGTGAGCCAGTCCCCCCGGTTCAACTGCCCGGTCTCCGGCCGGTTCAAAAACCACATCCCCGCAATCGCCACGCCGATGGCGGCCCAGTGGGAGAAGGCCGGGCGCTCCTTTTCCACGAAAAGGGAGATGAACGGCACCCACAAAACCAATAAGCTGGTCAGGAAGGCGGAGCGGGAAGCGGAGGTGTAGGCCAGCCCGTAGGTCTGGAAGGCGAAACCCAAAAAAAGAAAGATGCCGACCGCCACGCCGGCCCGGAGGGAGAGAAAATCGAGCGGAAAGATCTTTCTGTAAAAAAGGGCCAGAAAAATCAGGGCGGCCAGCAAAAAGCGGATGGCGTTGAAGTAAAACGGCGTGGTGTCCGCAAGCGCCCCTTTGACCACGGTGAAGGTGGAGCCCCAAATCAGGGTTATAAAAACGAGGACCAAATCCGCCCGGAGCTGTTTTTTTCCCTCCGGCAAGGGAGTGGAGCCCGAGGTCAACGGTTCGGAGGAGGCGGCCACTTACGGCGTGCGCTCCCGCCGCAAATCGACGTTGACCAGCTTCGATTCCCCCGGTTTGATCTTCACGTTTTTGGTTTTGGTCTCGTAGCCGGGATAGGTGTAGATAATGGTGTGCCGCCCCCCCTCCACTTTGAAGGCCCGGGGGGGCGGGACTTTGCCGTACGGCTTGCCGTTGATTTTGATGTAGGCCCGGCGCTTGGCGGAAACCACCAGATACGCCTCCTGCCCGGCGGGAACGGGACCCAACTGCACCCAGGAACCGGGGACGGGCCGGGTGGAGAGCGCCTCTTCATCCCCGTCCGTTTCCTCCCCGCTGAATTCCGGACCATAAAATCCGGCGTTTTCTCCCCCGGCGGCATAGGGGCTGATCGGTTTGCGGCGGGCGTTTATGGCCGCCAGCCGGTTTTCCTTCTCCTTCAACTCCTTTTCCACCTTGAACTGGCGGGTGGCGGTTTCCAGAACGCCGAAGCCGAAGTACAGAAAAATCCCCAAGACGAAAAGCAAAACCAGCCCGTAGGGGAAAAGCTTCCGATTCAACGCCTCCTGCTCGACGGCCCAGGCCGCCTCCAAAGACTCGGTCGGCTCGGCGGACATCCGCTCCAGGTATTCGCGCGCCAGCGGGTTTTCCCGATCCCAGCGCAAGGCCTCGCGGAATTCCCGCTGGGCCTCGGCCATTTTTCCCCGCCCCAGATGGAAATAGTAAATGCCGGAATCGAGGTGGCGTTTTATCCTCTGGCTTTGCGCCTCGCGGGTGAACTGGTCCGGGGAGGCCAGAAATTTCCCCAAAAGCCCGCGCCGCTGCACGCCGTAGTAGCGCATCAACTCTTCCAGCCGCTCGGCCGCCTCCTCCATTTTGGAAACCCGGCGGTCGGGGTCCTTTTCCAGCATCTGGGCGACCAAAAGGGAGAGGCGCACCGGAATTTCCGGCGAAAGGTCGCAGAGCGGTTTGGCCTCGGTGGTCAGAATGGAGGTGATGACCGCGGAGTAGTTGTCCCCGTCGAACGGTTTTTTGCCGGAGAGCATTTCGTACAGGACCACCCCCAGGGAAAAAATATCCGCGCGCCGGTCCACTTCCATGCTGCGGAGCTGTTCGGGGGCCATGTAGGCGGGGGAACCCAGGGTGGTGCCGGTGACGGTGATGGAGGCGTCCTGCGCCTTGGCGATGCCGAAGTCGGTCAGCTTCACCTCCCCCTCTTCGGAGAGGAGGATGTTGGCCGGCTTGACGTCCCGGTGCACCACGCCTGACTCGTGGCAAAAGGCGAGCCCCGAAGCCACCTTATGGGCCACCATCAAGGCCACCTCGAGGGGGACTTTCCCCTTTTCCAAAACCTCGCGCAAAGTCCGGCCGTGGACGTATTCCATCACGATGAAAAAACCCTCGGCGTCCCGGCCGTAGTCGATGACGGAAACAAGGTTTTCGTGGCGCAACGAGGCGGCCGATTTGGCCTCCTTTTCGAAACGGGCCAGAAAGGTCTGGTTCTGGATCAAGTAGGGGTGCAGCCGCTTGATGGCGACTTCCCGCTCGAGGGAAATCTGAATGGCGCGGTAGACGTTGGCCATTCCGCCGGAGCCGACCAGCTCCACCAGGCGGTAGGGGCTCTGCTCGGCCGGTTTTTCTTCCAGTTCGTTGGGCATCTAAAAGGTTTGCTTAAATTTTTTTTCGTCCTATCTTTTTAAACTTTGCCAAAATAAAAGTTCAACTTGAAAAGGCAAACCTAAAATGACGACCCTGCCCGAATCCCCCCCGCTGCCGACCGAGCCGACCCATCCCCTTTCCGGACCGCTTTCGGTCCAGATTTGGCGGCTTTTCTGGCCCGCTTTTCTGGCCATGCTCTTCGAGACCGCCAACACCGTGGCCAATGTCTTCTGGGTCGGCAAACTGGGGACTCAGCCGGTCGCCGGGGTGGTCTCCTCGATGTTCATCCTCTGGCTTGCCTTCTCCTTATTGAATATCGTCATCTCCGGCGTAATCGCCACCGTGGCCCGCGGTCTGGGAGCGCGGCGGCCGGGGCAGGCCCGGCATTACGCCACCCAGGCCTTTTTCTTCGCTTTGACCTTCGGCGCGGCGGTCGGCAGCGGGGGGGTCCTCTTTGGCGAGTATTTTTTTCGGGTGATGGGGAACGAACCGGAGGTGGCCAAGCTGGGCTACCGTTATCTGGCCCCCCTTTCCGCTTTTCTCCCGTTTCTTTTCGGGGCGGAAACGGTGGCTTCCATCTTCCGTGCCTCGGGAGATGCCAAAACGCCGATGATGGTCACCAGTTCCGCCTTAGTTTTCAACATCGCCTTAAACCCCTGTTTGATTTTCGGTTTGGGGCCCTTTCCGGAATTGGGGGTAAGCGGCGCCGGGCTTTCCACCGGAATAGCCTATTTTGCCGAGCTTTGCGCTTTTGTCGTTCTGATTTACCTCCGCAAGCCCCCCTTTGCGCCGGGGGTTAACGCCAGAATCAAACCGGACTTTAAAACAATCGGGGAGATCGTAAAAATCGGCCTGCCGATTTCAATTTCCGGCATCGCCTTTACGATTGTGTATCTTTTTTTGGACAAATTGGCCTCTTCCTTCGGGGTTTTTGCCTTGGCGGCGCTCGGCTTTGGCAACCGCATCGAAGCGATCTCCTTTTTGACCTGCTTTGCCTTTTCGGTGGCGGCGGCGACTTTGGTGGGACAGTACTTGGGGGCCAAAGACCCGGAGGGGGCCCAGCGGGCCGCCTACAAGACAACCTATTACGCCTCCCTCGTAACGGGCGTGCTGATGCTGGTTTTTTTAATCCTGCCCCACCCCATCGTGCGGCTTTTTTCCTCCGACCCCCAGGTGATTGAAGCGGCCGCGGCCTATCTGCGGATTATCGCCCTGTCGCAGATTTTTATGGGGTTTGAAATCGTTCTGGAAGGGGCTTTTTCCGGCTCCGGCGATACGTTGCCGGCGATGCTGATCTCCGTTCCGGGGTCGCTCGCGCGAATTCCATTGGCTTACTTTTTCGCCCAGAATCTCGGTTGGGGGGTTTCCGGCATTTGGTGGGCGCTTACGTTGACCACGGCCGTCCGGGGAGCGGCGATGCTTTTCTGGTTTTCCCGCGGCGGCTGGAAGAAAAAGAAGGTGGCCGGACTCTCGGCGGTGTAAGATGGCGACCGGTTTTTTTTATCACCCCGATTTTTTGAAGCATGAGACCGGGGCGGGGCATCCGGAAAGAGCCGAACGGCTGGCGGCCATTCTCGAAAAGTTAAAGAAGGAAAAGCTTTTCGATACGTTAATCCGGCCCGGCTTCGGGCCGGCCCGCCTGGAAGCGCTTTCGCGCGTGCACAGCATTGACTATCTGAATTTTTTGGCCAAAACCGAGGAAAAAAAGTTTTTCGCCTTGGACCCGGACACCGTCGGCGGCAACAAAAGTTGGCACGCCGCAAAATTGGCGGCGGGAGCGGTCGTCCAAGCGGTCGAGGATGTGGACAAGGGGAAGTTGAAAAACGCCTTCTGTGCCGTCCGCCCGCCCGGCCATCACGCCGAGCGTGACCGGGCGATGGGGTTCTGCCTCGTCAACAACGTAGCTGTGGCCGCCGCGCATTTGACGGAGGCGTTCAATTATGAACGGGTTTTGATTGTGGATTGGGACGTGCACCACGGCAATGGTACGCAAAATATTTTTTACAGCGACCCAAAAGTGTTTTACTACAGCTCTCATCAGCACCCCTTCTATCCCGGCACGGGGGCGGCCTTTGAAACGGGAGCGGGGGCCGGCAAGGGAACCACGCTGAATTTTCCGCTTGCGGCCGGGAGCGGCGATGCGGAGTTTTTGTCCGGCATAGAGGAAAAATTAATTCCGGCGGCCCAAAATTTTCGGCCGGAATTTATTATAATCTCGGCCGGGTTCGACGCCCATGCCGAAGACCCCCTGGCCGGGCTTAACGTGACGGACGAAGGGTTCAAGGAGGCATCCCGGCTGGTGAAAAAACTGGCCGAAGAAGAATGCGGGGGGAGGCTGGTTTCGGTTTTGGAGGGAGGATACGACTTGGAAGTGCTGGGGCGCTGTGTTTGCGACCATATAAAAATTTTATGCGAGGAATAAATGGCGACTTTTGCGGCCTTTGACAAGGACGGGACGAGATCATACGGCAAGCTGGAGGGTGAAACCATCTTCGAGCTGGCCGCACCCCCCTGGGTTTCGGATAAACCCTCCGGAAAAAAATTTCCGATTCGGGAAATGAAACTCCTCTGCCCGGTGGAGCCCTCAAAAATCATTTTGACCGGCCTGAATTACAAGGACCACATCAAGGAATCGGCCTCCGCCACCAAAGAGTTTGACGAACCGGTGATAGCCTTGAAGGCCCCTTCCGCCCTGATCGGGCCGGAGGAGCCGATTCGCCATCCGGGGGGCGGGCTGGAGGTGCATTTTGAAGGGGAGCTGGCGGTGGTCGTCGGCAAAAAAGCGCGCAAGGTTTTCAAAGAGGAGGCTCCCAAGTACATTTTGGGTTACACCTGCCTGAACGACGTGACCGCCCGCAATTTGCAGAAAAAGGACGTGCAGTGGAGCCGCGCCAAGTCGTTCGACAGCTTCTGCCCGGTCGGGCCCTGGATTGTGACCGATATCGATCCGAGCCATTTGAAACTTACCACCCGGCAGAACGGCTTGGTGCGCCAGAGCGGCGACACCTCCAAAATGATTTGGAATCCCTTTGAGCTGTTCAGTTTTATTTCCAGCGTGATGACCCTCCTTCCCGGGGACGTGATTTCGACCGGAACCCCTTCCGGGGTGGGAGCGGTTCTGCCGGAGGATGTCATCGAAATTGAGATTGAAAAAATAGGCGTATTGAGGAATAAGGTGGCGGCCGCCTAAATCCCTCCCCTATCGGGGAGGGAAAAACTCTATCTTTAACCCAAAAAATTCAATCTTTTTAAAAAAGGTTGGCAAAAGTGAAGAAGCGATATATCTTCCCGGCCAAGATGAAAAAAATAGCGTGGGGGATTTTTCTTATTCCCGCCCTGGCGTTCTCGCAAACGCTGCCCAAACCGTTTTTAAGTTATCAGATTGCCGGGGAGCTGGACACGGCCAAGAAGGAGTTTTCCGGAACGTGCGTCGTCCGGCTGGAAAACCGCACCCCCAAGGCGCTCGACCGGCTGGTCTTCAACTTGTATCCCAACGCCTTTCGCAACACGAATACCACTTTTATGCGCGAATCGGGCGGACTGAAGGGGGAGGCGAAGGAATTTCTGGACTCCGGGTTTCTTATCGTGGAAAAAGTCACGGACGGCGCCGGGAACAATCTGACCGGCAACCTGAAAGAAACCATCTACACCCTCCCCCTGCGGACCTCCATCGGCTCCGGGCAGACCGGAACGGTGGAGTTGAAGTTCAAAACCCATTTTCCCCGGCCGGTGGAGCGAATCGGCTGGACCAAGGACGGCAGCTTCATTTTTGCCCAGTGGTATCCGATTCTGGCCAAGCTGGATTCGGACGGGGAGTTTAAGGCGTACCCCTTCCACTATATGTCGGAATTTTATTCCAATTTTGCCGACTTTGACGTGACCGTGACCTTGCCCAAGGGGTACAGCTTCGAGGCGACCGGCTATCCTTTGCGGGACTCGGTCATCGGGGAGAAGAAAAGCTTTCAATTTCAGGCGCAGACCGTGGTGGACTTTGCCGCCATGGCCGCGCCGAAGGCCAAAAGCTACTCCCGCATCTTTCAGGGGGTGCTTATCACCTTCTTTGGCCCCAAAAGCAACGAGGCCAAGCTTGCCGAAATTTTTTCAATTGCGGAATCCACCCTGAGCTACACCGGGCGCACCTACGGGCCGTACCCGTACAAAAAGCTGGTGATTGCGGAGGCACCGGTGGGAGCGGGAAGCGGGATGGAGTTCCCGATGTTTGTCACCGCCAGCTTTTCCCGGCTGCCGCCGGTCATCGGAAAGCTTTTTTTCCGTGAAATCATCTCCCACGAAATCTGCCACCAATACTGGTATCAACTGGTGGCGACCAACCAGTTCGAGGAGCCCTGGCTGGATGAAGGGTTCACCACCTACACGACGGCCAAGATTCTGGAGCGATACCATCCGGTTCATCCCATCTGGGCCACCCGGCTGGGGTTCGAGCTGGCTCCCGCCACCCTGTATTCTTTGACCCTGCAGCGTTTCGGGATGTACGATTCCCTCACTTCCAAGGCATGGGAATTTCTCTCCCCCCGGCAGTATTTTTCCAACGTCTATTCCAAAACCTACCTCTGGCTGGCCACCATCGAACGGCACATCGGGACGTTGCGCACGAACGTGATGCTGCAGACGTACTACGACAAATACCGCTTTACACACCCCACCGCCAAGGATTTCCTGAAGACCGCGGAGGAGTTCGTGCCGGATTCCATTCTGACCCCCCTTTCCAAATGGCTCTACGGCCCGCCGCCGGTCTGCGATTTTGCCGTGGGAAATTTCGGCTCCAAAAAGGAAAAGGACAAGGTGTTCAAGGGGCGGCTCGAACTGTTCAACCGGGGGAACTTCGCTTTTCCGGTCGGCGTGAAGGTGACGTTTGAAAACGGCTCCGTCAAGGAGACCACCTGGACGGGGGAACCGAAGGCGGTCCGGATGGAGCTTGCCGGCCCGGCTAAAATCCGCTCGGTGGAGATTAACCCCGGGCGGAAGCTGGCCCTGGAAACCGATTACACGAACAACTTCAAGACCGCCTCCGGCAACAAAGCCGGGGGCTGGGCGCAGGTTTTGCGAAAGGTTTACGGGATGGAATCGGTAATCAGCTGGCTGACGGCGCTATAAATTATGTGGCTCCTTCTTTTTCGGGGATTCCCTCTTTTGCGGCGAAATTTCCTGCTGGCGGTCGGTTTTTACTTTTTCAAGCTTCTGATGTCCCTTCTGGTCGTTCTGCCGGTCGGGTTTTCGCTGGTTGGCTTTTTGTCGCAGATGTCCGAGGCCAAAAACTTTTTGCGGAAAATCGACTGGAATCTTCTGGCGGAGTTCTTCGCGGCCCGGCCGGGAAGCTTGACCACCTTGGGGGTCAGTTTCCTTGTGGCCCTTCCCCTGGTCATCCTCGGCTATCTTTTCTTTCTGGGGGGGGCGCTCCGCTCGCTCGATTATTCCCGCGGCGGCGGGCAGTACAAGGTCTCCGGCTGGACCTTCTTCGCCGACTCGGCCCGCTTTTTCAAGCCGCTGCTTCTCCTTCAGCTTCTGCTCTATGCCCTCTATATTTTCGCCGTCGTGGCTGGTCTGCTCTTGAACACCGCGTTCTCCGCCTTAATTCCGGATTCCTTCGAATATCTCGGCCGGATTTTCTGGGGGGCAATTATCTTCGCAATCGCCGCCCTGCCGTTCTTTTTCGTAAACATGACCGGCGATTTTGCCAAGCTGATTTTGGTGACGGAAGAGCGGAAACCGATGGAAGCGTTCCGCGATTCCTTCCGCTATGTCAAAGGCAACTTCCGGCTGACGGCGGGGGGCTACTTCATCCTTTTGGGCGGGCAGCTTTTCCTTTCCGCCGTTCTCTTGATTGCCGAAAAGGGGCTTTCCCTGCCCACCATCTTTCTGGGGATTTTCGGCCAGCAGTTGGCCAGTTTGCTTAAATCCGCCTACCGGGTTTTTGCCTTCGGAGCGGAACTGGAAATTTTGAAATCCCTACCTCCTTTGCCGGTCAAGCCAGCAACCCTGCCGGAGGTTGAAAAGACCCCGGTGATGGACCCGGCCTCTTCGCTCGACGCGAAGAATGATGGCTAAATTCCAGACCCAAGCCCCTCACGCCGGGGAGGAGAGGAAATTAGTGGCCGGCGCGGTCGCCCCGGCGATTCTTCAGACCACCAATTTTCAATGGAAAACGGTAGCCGAGTTTGAGAAGTATCTGGCGGGCGACCCGCACACCTACATCTATACCCGCTACACCAATCCCACATTAGAGATTGCCGAGCGGAAACTGGCCCGGCTGGAAAATGTCGAGAAAGCGCTCGTTTTTTCCTCCGGAATGGCGGCCATCAGCTCGACCATTTTGGCCTTCGTAAAAACTGGACAAGAAATCGTCTCCGCCAACACGCTTTATGGGGGGACGTTTGCGTTTATGACGCAAATTCTCCCTAAGCTGGGAATCAAGACCCGGTTTGTTCCGACCACACGAATTGAGGAAGCGGAAAAAGCCATCAACAAAAGAACGGCCCTTCTTTATCTCGAATCGCCGACGAACCCGAACAATTACATCATTGATTTGAAAAAAGCCGCCGCCATTGCGAAAAGACACAGGCTGCCGACGGCTTTGGACGCCACCTTCGCTTCGCCCTATAATCTGAACCCGTCCGGGTTCGGCATTGACGTCATTTTGCACAGCGCCACCAAGTATTTGGGGGGGCATTCGGACGTGACGGCCGGGTTTGCCGCCGGGTCAAGGGATTTGATGAAAAAAATGGAACTATACCGCCGCCTTTTGGGGGGCTGCTTGGAGCCGCTGACCGCTTTTCTTTTGATTCGCGGGATGAAAACCCTGGCCGTGCGGGTCCAAAAACAGAACGAAAACGCCCAAAAGGTGGCCGAATTTTTAGCCACCTATCCAAAAGTAAGCCGTGTCTTTTATCTCGGCCTTCCCTCCCACCCGCAGCACCTACTGGCCAAAAGTCAGATGAAGGGTTTTGGCGGGGTGGTTACGTTCGAGGTCAAAGGGGGATTGAAAGAGGTGAAGCGGACGGTCAACCGGTTGAAGCTGATTATGCACGCCACCAGCTTGGGAGGTGTGGAATCGACCGTGCACATTCCGGTTTTGACTTCGCACATTCAATTCTCCAAAAAGGAGCTGAAAGCGGCCGATGTTTCCGAGGGGATGATTCGGCTTTCCTGCGGGATTGAGGATGCGGAGGATTTGATTGCCGATTTGAAACAGGCGCTGCGCTAATCCCGGCATCGAAGCCAAAAGGCTTTCGCTACGCTTTCCTATTCTTCATTTCCGCCAAAACCTGCAACGCTATAAGGTAGCTGTTTACGCCGAAGCCGGAGATTTGGCCCAAACAGACCGCGGCGGTGACGGAGTGGCGGCGGAATTCTTCCCGGGCGGCAATGTTGGAGAGATGCACTTCGATGGCGGGGAGATTAATGGCGGAAAGGCAATCCCGCAGGGCCAAGGAATAATGGGTCAAGGCCCCGGGATTGATGATGACCCCGTCCGCCCATTTCCGCTCGTTGGTCAGAAAATCAATGATCGCCCCTTCCCAATTGGATTGAAAAATCTTCAACTGAACTTTCAGCCGCACGGCCTCTTTTTCCAGCATTGAATTAAGTTGAGGCAACGTTGTTTTGCCGTAAACCTTCGGCTCCCGTTCCCCAAGCAAACCGAGGTTCGGCCCGTGCACGACAAGGATTTTTTTCATTTTTCCACCTTTTTGGTTTTAAGTTCGGCCACCCAATTCAAGGCAAAGCCCAAACTGTCGCGGATGATTTTTTCATCCAGATTTTCCACGATTTCCACTTCCCCAATAGATGTGGGCAGAACGAATACCAAGGCGTCTTTTTTCCGTTTTTTGTCCACTTCCATCCCCTTCATCACCAACGATACATCGGTTTGTGGAACTGAAATTTCATTCCCCAGAATTTCGAGCAGCCCAATGGCCTCCCCCACCTCCGGCCTCCCCATTCGGCCCGAAAGAAACGAGGCCTGAAAGGCGGCCGCCATTCCCAGAACCACCGCTTCGCCGTGGCGCAGGGCGCCAAAGCCGGTGGCCTGCTCCAAGGCGTGGCCGAAGGTGTGCCCCAAATTCAAATAGTGGCGCACGCCGCGGTCTTCCTCATCTTTTTCGACCAGTTCCGCCTTGACCGACAGGGCGCGCAAAATGACTTCCTCGATACCGTTCCAGTCGCCGTCCAGAAAACCGGGCAGCCGCAGCTTTAAATCGGCAAAAAAGCCATCTTTTATCAAAAAGGCGCATTTGACCACTTCGGCGAAGCCGGAGATGATTTCCCGCCGGGGAAGCGTAAGCAAAAACTCCGGGTCGATGACAACGGCTTTGGGGTGGTACAACGCTCCGATAAGGTTTTTTCCCAAAGGATGGTTGATGCCAACTTTGCCGCCGACGGAGGAATCGACCTGCGCCAATAGCGTGGTCGGCAATTGCAGATACGGCACGCCCCGCTTGTAGGTGGCGGCGATGTAGCCGGCCAAATCCCCCACCACGCCGCCGCCAAAAGCGATTAATAGGAAATCGCGCCCCAGTTTTTTTTGCAAAAGCTCCCCCATCACCCGTTCATATTCCCCCAAGGATTTGGAGCCCTCCCCTTCCGGGATTACGATGATGTGGGCGGGCTGGGGGAGCGTTTTTTCAATGGGGTTGAGGTGAAAACGGGCCACCGTGCGGTCGGTGATGACGACCATCGCCTCGAAGGCGCCCAAGCCGGCAATCAAATCCCCCAGCCGGTGCCGAATGCCGCGGGCGACATACACCGGGCAGGTGGCGGTGGGCGTTCTCAACACCAATTCAGGCGTCAACGAACTGCTCCTTTAACTGCCTGTACACTTCATCCGCCGCCTGCTCGGAGGATTTGCCGTCGGTGGCAAAGGCAAAGCGGGCCCTCTTGTATTCCTTCTCCCGCTCGGCCAGAAAGTTCAAAAACATTTGCGAGGGTTTGCCGTTCTCCACCCATTCCGGCTTCACCAGGGGGCGAAGATAGCTTTTGGAAAGCCGTTCCAAAAGCATTTCGGGGGAGGCGGACAGCCAGATCAAAACGCCGGTTTCATAAACCTTGGAGCGGTTTTTTTCGGAAAGCAGAGCGCCCCCCCCCAGCGAAACGACTTTCCGCTCCGAGCGGGAGGCCCAGCCAATCATCTCCTCCTCGCGGGAACGGAAGTAGGCCTCGCCGCGGGCGGCGAAAATATCGGAGATTTTCTTGTTTTCCAGCTTTTCCACCTCCCGGTCGATATCCACGTAGCTCCAGCCCAGCCGGGCCGCCAGCCGCTTGGCAACGGAGGATTTGCCGGAACCCATGAACCCGCAGAGGTAGATGTTTTTACCCTCTAACTTTTCCATAGAACCGTTCGGGCAAAAAGCCCAGCAAATAGACGACGAGGGAGGCGGCAATCAATCGGGGGATGACCAAAAGCAGCCCGGAAGCGCCGACGGCGACGAAAAGGAGCGTGTCCTCGAAAACGGCGTGGCAGATGCCCAGATAGGCGGCCACGAGAAAGGTCTGTTTTCCCTCCAGCCGCCCCTGGCGGGCTTCGTCGAGCAGCACCCCCGCGCCGTAGCTGATTCCGAAACAAAGCCCGGCGATGAGCGGAAAGATGGAGGTTTTCTTGAAATGCAAAACGGCAAAGAAGCGCTCCAGCTTTTTCCCCAGCCAGTCCAAAATGCCGCGCCGCTGGGCGTATTCAAGCAGAACAAACAGCGGGATAATGATGAAAAAAATCTTGAGCAAAAGCCAAAAAAGGTCGCCGGCCATCCCTCCAACCACCGAAGTCCAGTTCCCCATCATAATAAAACCAGCTTCATCCCCCAGGCCAGGAGAAAACCGACCGCGAGGCGGAGGAAAACGAGCGTTAAAAAGCGGGTCTTCATCTTGTACATAATGGCGGCCTCCATCGGGTGGGAATGGGAAACCCCCAGAAAGATGGCGGCCACGGTGACCTGCTGCCAGGAAAGCTCCAACGGGGCCAGAACGGCCACGGCGGAATAGAGATTGACCAAACTCCCTACGATTACGGCCAAGGCGGCATCCCCGGGGAGCCCCAAAATCCCCATGTAAGGCCGGAAAAAACCAGCCACCCGGTCAAAGACCGGGGTCTGCCGCAAAAGGTATACGGCGATGAAAACCGGAATCATCACCTTGGCCAGCATCCAGAAGGTGGCGATGCCCCGTTTGAACCCTTCCCGCATGACATCCAGCAGGGAGAAGGAACTCTGCGCAGCGGGTGGATAGGAAATCTTCATGGGGGGGTTAAAAAGAACCCAAAAGTTCCCGGCGCACCTTTTCCACCGGCAGTTCCTCCCCCGTCCAGAGTTTGAAGGAGACCGCCGCCTGTTGGACCAGCATTTCCAGCCCGCCCACGGCCTTGGCTCCCCCTTTTTTGGCCAGCCGCATAAAGGGGGTGAGCGGGGGGTTGTAGATCAGATCGCAGGCAACCTGTCCGGGCCGGAAGGCAAGTGGGGAGACGGGGAAGCTTTTCTTGCCGTCCATCCCGACCGGCGTGGCGTTGACGATGAGATCCGAGGCCCGCACAGCCCGCTCGGCGTCCTCCCAGTCCACAAAGTCGGCCCACATCCGCTCCGCAAAGAAGGGTTTCCCGGAAAGGTTTTTTTTCGCCTTGCGCCAGTTGCGGCAGATGAAATGGAAATTGCGGGTTTCAAAACGTTTGAAAAGGGCGAAGGCCACGGCGGCCGCCGCGCCGCCCGCGCCGAAAATCGCCGCCGTTGGAAAGTCGCGCTCCGGCATTCGCAATTCAAGGGAGCGTGCAAAGCCGTCGATGTCCGTATTGTATCCTTTCAGCGAAGATCCCTTCACCACCAGCGTATTGACGGCCCCCACCGCTTCCGCTTCCGGCGAGAGTGCATCGAGCAGATCAACCACCGCCTCTTTATGCGGCATGGTGACGTTGGCGCCGATGAATCCCAAATCGGCCAAAGCTCCGATGGTGCGGGAAAGTCTGGCGGGCGGAATTTCGATTTTTACGAAAACGTAGGGAAGCTTTCGGGCCGCAAAACCCAAATTATGGATGAACGGGGAAAGGGAATGGTCCAAGGGCTGGCCGATGATGCCCGCCAATCCGGGATGCTTGGACTTTTTCATTTCGCCAGCCCCTCGAGCGCATCGAAGAATCCAGGGAAGGAAACCTCCACGCACTCCGGCTGCGAAATCAAGGTTTCGCCCGAAGCGGCAAGACCGAGAACGGAAAAGGCCATGGCAATCCGGTGGTCGCCGAATGTTTCAATATCAGTTCCAGTAAGCTCGGCAGGCCCCTCGATCGCCCAGCCATCTTCCAGCTCCCCTACTTTCACACCCATCTTGCGGAGATTGGAAGTGACGGCGGCAATCCGGTCCGATTCCTTTTTGCGCAGTTCACCCGCATCGCGGATAACCGTGGTTCCTTCAGCAGTAGCGGCCAAACAGGCCAGTAAGGGTAGCTCGTCAATCAAGTTGGGAACCATCTCCCCGGCAATTTTCGTCCCCTTTAATCCGCTGTGTCGGGCGGTTATCGTGCCGACCGGCTCGCCGGTTTTTTCCTCCTCCACTTTCCAGTTCAGTTCGGCTCCCATCCGTTTTAGCACGTTCAAGAAGGCCGTGCGGGTCGGGTTGAGCCCCACTTCGCGAACGGTAATCTTTGACTTCGGAACCAAGACGGCGGCGGCAACCAGAAAGGCGGCGCTCGACAGATCCCCGGGGATTTTCAAAGTCAACGGCGCAAGCGACTCCGCCCGACTGACCGAAATCCGCCTTTCTTTTTGTTCCTTGGCCAACCGCCCTTCAAGCGTCGAAAGGTCAAAAGCCGGCGCTGAAATTTCAATCGGAGCTTTCATGGCCGCAAGCATTCGTTCCGTGTGGTCGCGGGTCGGGGTCTTTTCCACCACGACGGTCTTTCCTTCGGCCTGCAAACCGGCCAGCAAAATGGCCGATTTGACCTGCGCCGAGGCGACCGGCAACGCGTATTCGATTCCGGAAAGTTTCGCTCCCGCTATGGTGAAGGGCGGCGGGCCGTTTTTGACGATTTTCAATCCCATTTTAGAAAGGGGGGTTAAAACCCGGTCCATCGGGCGGCCGCGCAACGAGGCGTCGCCGTCCAGCGTGACTTCAAAATCCGATCCGGCCAAAAGCCCGCACAATAGGCGCATGGTGGTGCCGGAGTTGTTGCAGAAAAGGGGCTCGGCGGGGGCGCGAAACTGTCCGAATCGTTTTCCGATGACGGAAAGCTTATCCTCCTTTTTACGGATTTCAACCCCGAGAGATTCCAAACAGGTCAATGTGGCTAAACAATCCAAACTGGGTGAAAAGTTGGAGAATTCCGAGCGGCCGGAAGCGGCGGCGGCGAGCAACGCCGCCCGATGGGAGATGGATTTGTCGCCGGGTACAGTTGGTTCCCCTTTCAACGACCCGGCGTGGCGGACGACTCTGAATTCCGGGCCGGTTTCCGCCTTGCGGGTCAAAACGATTTTTTTCACACTTCCCGACCAATCACTTGGGCAATGGCTGAAATTTCCTTCATCAAGGTGGCAAACTGTTCCGGATAAATCGATTCCTGCCCGTCGGAAAGCGCCTCCTCCGGTTTGTGGTGCACTTCGATTAAAAGCCCGTCCGCGCCGGCCGCCACCGCCGCGCGGGACATCGGCAAAACCTTTTCCCGCCGTCCCGTGCCGTGGGAGGGATCGGCTATGATAGGCAAATGGCTGGTGCGCTCCACGAACGGGATGGCGGACAGATCGAGGGTGTTGCGGGTGTGGTCGGCGAAGGTGCGCACCCCCCGCTCGCACAAAATCACGTTTGGATTGCCTTCGGAAACGATGTACTCCGCGGCCATCAACAGTTCCTGCAAGGTGGCGGACATTCCCCGTTTGAGCAAAACCGGCTTTGCGGACTTGCCGACCCGTTTCAAAAGCGAAAAGTTCTGCATGTTGCGCGCCCCGATTTGGATAACGTCGGCATATTCTTCCACCTGGCTCAAACTTTCCGTGTCAATCGCCTCCGTGACCACCAGCAAGCCGAATTTTTCCCGCACGGCGGCCAGAATTTTCAACCCCTCCTCCCCCAAACCCTGAAAACTGTACGGCGAGGTGCGCGGCTTGAAGGCCCCGCCGCGAAAGATTTTGGCGCCGGAGGCTTTGACCTTTTCCGCCACGGCAAAGGCCTGTTCCTTGCTTTCCACCGCGCACGGCCCGGCCATCACGCAAACTCTTTTCCCGCCGATTTCAACGATATTTCCGGACGGGCCCACGCGGACAATCGTGTCCTCTTTTCTGAACTCCCGCGAGACCAGCTTGAACGGCTGAGTGACGTGGATAACCTCGATGACCCCGGCAAGTACTTCCAGCCGGGCGGCGTTGACCATTCCGAGATTGCCGGTGATGCCGACCACGGTCCGCTGGGCCCCGGGCAGGGCATGGGGTGTAAGCCCCATTTTGCGCACTTCGGCGCAGACCGCTTCCACCTGTTCCGGCGTGGCGTTTCTCTCAAGAACGACCAGCATTTCTACTGCAACATCCTTCCCACCCGGTTGGCGATTTCAAACTGCCGTTTGACACCGTCCAAATTCGGAAAATTGTCGGCAAGTTCGGCCGCTTTTTGGACGAACAGTTCCAATGCTCTTCCAAGTTCACTCCGGTTCGACGAAAAAACATCTCTCCATATGGAAAAGGGGGAGCGGGCCAAGCGGGTGGTGTCGCGCAATCCCGCTCCGGCAAAAACCGACATTCGTTTTGTTTCTTTCTCCAACAGTTCCGCAATCGTCGCCGCAAGAAGTGTCGAAACCAACTGCGGCAGGTGGGAAGTGGCGGCCAGCAGCCAGTCGTGCTTTTCTGGCTCGACAATCACTGGCCGGGCGCCAAGCAACCGGACGAACGATTTCAGTCGGGTTAGCGCTACTGAATTTCCATTCGGACACAAAAACCAATTCTTTCCGGTGAACAGTCCGGTCTCGGCGTTCTCGATTCCCCCTTCCGCCTTTCCTGCGAGTGGATGTCCGCCGATGAAATTCCTTAACTCCTTCGAAGCTAAGTTGCAAATTTCCTTTTTGGTGCTGCCCACATCCGTGATTAAAGTCTCGGCCGGAATCATCGCTGCGAGCTTGGGAAGCAAACCAAGAATTTCTCCTACGGGTGTTGCTAATACTACCAAATCAGTCTCTTTCACCGCTTCCTGTAAACTTTTTGCTCCGCGGTCGATGGCCTTCTTCTTCAAAGCTTTTCGCAAAACCTCTGGACGGTCGAAACCGATGCGGAGAACTTTCTTCTTCCGCAAGGCGAGTCCGATTGAGCCGCCGACAAGACCCGTGCCGAGGATGGCCACCCGACGAAACGGCTTCACATTTCCTCCGGCGATTCGATACCGAGCAGAAACAATCCCTCTTTAAGCACGGATTTGACACACGAACAGAGCACAATTTTAGCGTCAGTGGCGGTGGCATCACCGGTCAAGATTCGCTCCGTTTGATAGAAGGCGTTGAACGCCTTGGCCAAATCGAGGAGATAGGTGGCGATAAAGGAGGGTTCGTACGCCTCCGCCGCCGCCAAAATCGTCGGTGGAAAATTCCCAAGTTGACGAATCACGGGCCAAACCGACTCGGAGGAAATCAAATCAAAATTTACATCTCGGCTCACCGGTTTGCCGTATTTGCGCAGAAGGGAAGCAAGCCGGGCGTGGGTGTATTGCAGATACGGCCCCGTTTCCCCCTCGAAATTCAAAACCTCCTCCCAACGAAAAGTGATATCCTTGTGGCGGCGGGCGGACAAATCGGCGAACAGAATGGCGCCGACGGCGATCATCCGGGCGGTTTTGTCCATATCCTTCAGGTCCGGATTTTTTTCCCGAATCGTTTTTTCCGCCAGTTCGATTCCTTTATCCAGCACTTCCTTAAGAAAGACAATGTTCCCCTCCCGGGTGGACATCACCGCGTCGCCGAACTTCACCCAACCAAAATCGACGTGCACGAGGCGGGAGGCCCAGTCAAATCCCATAAGCGCCAGCGTCTTGAACAACTGCTTGAAATGCAAACTTTGCGCCACTCCGACCACGTAGAGTGACTTTTCAAACCGGAACGTGTCCCAGCGGTAAATCGCCGCCGCCAGATCGCGGGTGGAGTAGAGTGTTGCCTCATCTTTTTTGCGCAGAAGCAAAGGCGGCATTTCGTACGCCGACAAATCCACCACCAAGGCCCCTTCTGAATGGCGCGAAAGCTTTTTTTCCTCGAGAAGCTTGATTACTCCTTCAATTTTGTCGTTGTAGAAGCTTTCCCCCCAATAGTAGTCGAACGTAATGCCCAAGGCGGCGAAAATCCATTCAAATTCCTTCAAACTTAAATCCTTAAAGTGCTGCCAAAGCTTGCGCGTTTCTCCGTCCCCCTCTTCCAATTTTTTGAACCAAAAGCGCCCCTCCTCCGCCATTTGGGGATTCTCTTTGGCTTCCTTGTTGAAACGGACGTACAGCTCGAACAAATGGGTAATCGGGTCTGTTGAAAGCCTTTCCTCGCTTCCCCATTTTTTAAAGGCGGCAATCAACTGGCCAAACTGCGTTCCCCAATCCCCGAGATGATTGATACCGACTGTTTTGTAACCCAGCTTGCCGAAGATTCGATAGAGCGAGTGTCCGATGGCCGTGGAGCGCAGGTGCCCCACGCCGAAATGCTTGGCGATATTGGGGGAGGAATAATCGATGACAATCGTTTTGCCTTCGCCCAGTTTGCTGGAGCCGTAGGCGGTTCCCTCATCAAAGATTTTCCTCAAAACCTCTTGGGAAGCCCGCGCCCGGTCAACCCAGAAGTTGACGTAGCCGGCGACCGCCTGCACTTTTTTCACCCCGTTGCCAAGCACTATCGAGGAGGCGAGCTCGGAGGCAATTTGCGCCGGATTTTTGCGCATCACCTTGGCCAAACCGTGGCAGGGAAAGGCGAAATCACCGAATTCTGCCTGGGGGGGCACTTCGATGACTCGCACCAACTCTTCCCAGCGCTGTCCGGTTTTCTCCGCCAGCTTTTTGGCGATTTCGGTTTTGAACGATTCCACTAAATCTTTCTCCCGATGGCCTGGGCCATTATGCGCAGCTCACGCACCAGCTCTGCAAACTGCTCCGGATAGAGGGACTGGGCGCCGTCCGAGAGCGCCTTATCCGGCTCGTGGTGCACTTCGATCAAAAGCCCGTCCGCCCCCGCTGCAACGGCCGCCCGCCCCATCGGCGCCACGTGGTCGCGCAGGCCGGTGCCGTGGGAGGGGTCGGCGACAATGGGCAGGTGGGATTTCTTCTTCACCACCGGAATGGCAGAAATATCGAGTGTGTTGCGGGTGGAGTTTTCGAAGGTGCGGATCCCCCGCTCGCACAGAATTACCTGCCGGTTGCCGCCGGCCATGATGTATTCGGCGGCCATTAAAAGTTCGTCGATGGTGGCGGCCATTCCCCGCTTGAGCAAAATCGGCTTGTTCAAGTTTCCCAATTCCCTAAGCAAAGTGAAGTTCTGCATGTTGCGCGCACCGATCTGGATAATGTCGGTATAGCGGATGGCAATCGGGATATCCATGCGGTCCATAATTTCGGAAACGGTCAAAAGTCCATTGGCGTCCGCCGCCTCCCGCAAATATTTCAGTCCCTCTTCGCCCAGCCCTTGAAACGAGTACGGGGAGGTTCGCGGCTTGAAAGCGCCGCCGCGCAGCACTTTGGCGCCGGCCTCCTTGACCAGTTTGGCAATTGTTTTAATCTGCGCGCGGCTTTCCACCGAGCAGGGGCCAGCCATAATCACCACTTCCGGCCCGCCGAACACCACGCTGCCAATCTTGACCTGCGTGTTTTCCTTCTGGAAGGTTCTCCCCGCAAGCTTGTACGGCTCGGTGATGCGGATGACTTCCTGAACGCCTTCAAGCAGCTCAAAGTCGCGGATGTCGATGCCGTTCTTGTTGCCGATGGCCCCCAGAACCGTGCGTTCCACGCCGGTGGAGCGGTGCACGTCGAACCCTTTTTCCACCAGCCGTTCGATGGCCGCTTGAATCTGTTCTTCCCGCGCCCCCGGCTGCATGACGATGACCATTACGCGCCTTTCTCCCCTTCTGCTATTTTTCGCTCCAAACTGCGCGATTCATCCAGAATCCGCTCGAAAAGCCGCAAAATGGCGGCGTGGGAAAACGGGCCGCCGTTGGCGGACGCCGCCAGCTCCAAAATCTGCTTTTCCCGTTCCGGCGTGTAGATTTCCATCCCCAGTTTTCTTTTCAGCTTGCCGACCGCTTCCACCAGCCGCCCCCGCTCGTTCAGCAGTTCGACCAACCGGAGGTCGACGACGTCGATTTGCCGGCGCAGTTCATCCAGTTCCATTCAGACTCCCGGCCATTTGGGCAACCAGTGAACAGGCGCGGCGCAAAGCGGTGTTTTGGTTTTTTTCCTCCAAGAACATTTTAATCAAAGCGCTGCCGACCGCCACGCCGTCTGCGTGCGGCGCAACTTGCCTCGCCTGTTCCGGCGTGGAGATGCCGAATCCGACCACAAAAGGTTTCTTCGTTCTCATCCGGACGGAAAGTAAAAAATCTTTCAGTTCCGCGCTCATGTTTTTTCGTTCGCCGGTGACGCCGGTTACCGAAACGCAGTAGGAAAAATCGGACGAGGCGGAAGCGATTTTCGAAATGCGTTCCGGCGGCGTGGTGGGGGCAATCAAATAAACCAAAGACAGATTTTGTCTTCGACAGGTTTTTGAAAGTTCTGCCCCTTCTTCCATCGGCAGATCGGGGACAATCAATCCATCCACGCCGGCATTGGAAGTGTCTTTACAGAATTTATCCAAGCCATAGACGAAAAGCGGATTGTAGTAGCCCATCAAAAGCAAGGGGATGTCAATTTTGGCGCGGGTTTTTTCCGCCATCCTGAAAATGTCCACAAGCCGGGCTCCCCGCTGCAAGGCGATTTGTGAGGAGGCCTGAATGGTCGGCCCGTCCGCCAAGGGGTCGGAAAAGGGGATTCCGAGTTCCACCATATCGGCGCCGGAATCGGCCAGCCCCCAAACGATTTCCGGAGTAAAATCTCTTTTTGGAAAGCCGGCGGTAACGAACGGCACCAAGGCCTTTTTCCCTTTTTTCCAGAAAGAGGCGATGCGGTTCACAGTTTCAAATGCTCCTGAATGATTCCCATATCCTTGTCGCCCCGTCCGGAAAGGCCGAAGATGACGGAGCATCCGGCAAAGCGTCGGCGGGCTTTCAGCAAATAGCCGATGGCGTGGGCCGGTTCCAAGGCCGGGATGATTCCTTCCGTTTGGGAAAGGAAACAAAATCCTTCCAGCGCTTTTTTATCTGTAACAGCTACATACTCGACCCGCCCGGAGTCCTTCAAAAAGGAATGTTCCGGCCCGACGCCGGGGTAATCGAGTCCCGCGGAAATGGAATGGGGCGGTGATACTTGGCCGCTGGAATCCTGCAAGAGGTAGCTTTTGCTTCCGTGCAGAACGCCGGGACGGCCTTTGGTCAGGGTGGCCGAATGACGATTGGTGGAAAGGCCCAGGCCGGCTGCTTCGACACCAATCATTGCGACTTTTGTTTTCAGAAAGGGATAAAAAAGCCCGATGGCATTGGAGCCGCCGCCGACGCAGGCAACGAGATAGTCCGGCAGCCGTTTTTGCCGCTGAAAAAACTGTGATTTTGCTTCTTTCCCGATAATCGATTGAAAATCCCGCACCATCATCGGGTAGGGATGCGGCCCCACCACGGAGCCAACGACGTAAAACGTCGTGCGCACATTCGTAACCCAATCACGAAGTGTTTCGTTGATGGCATCCTTCAAGGTTTTTGAGCCGGAAGTAACCGGAACCACTTTGGCACCAAGCAGTTGCATTTTGTAAACATTGGCGGACTGACGGTGAACATCCTCTTCCCCCATATAAACAATGCATTCCAAACCGTATTTGGCGCAGACCGTGGCGGTCGCCAAGCCGTGCTGACCGGCGCCGGTTTCGGCAATGATGCGCTTCTTCCCCATCCGCAAAGCCAACAAGACCTGCCCCAAAACGTTGTTGATTTTGTGCGCACCGGTGTGGTTCAAATCCTCGCGCTTCAAGAAAAGCCGGAATCCCAGCTCTTTGGAGGCCCGCTCGGCAAAAAACAACGGCGACGGGCGGCCGGCGTAATCGGTGAGCACACGCTTCCATTCAGCTTGAAATTGAGAATCGTTTCTGGCCTTTGCGTATTCCTTTTCCAGCTCAAAAAGCGCGGACATCAAGGTTTCCGGCACAAAACGTCCTCCGTAGGGGCCGAAATGGCCGCGGGCGTCCGGCCGGCGGTAGTTTTTAACGGCCGAAGCGGATTTCATTCGCCACCTCAAAAAAGCGTTTCATCTTTGCCGCATCCTTTTTCCCCGGCCGTTCTTCCACCGAACTGGTCAAATCGACCGCCGCCGGCTGCAAGACCTCGTATGCCTGCCGTAGATTTTCCGCGCCGATGCCTCCGGCCAGAACCAGCCGGGCGTTCCCTTTCAACGCCGTCAATTTCCGCCAATCGAAGCTTTTTCCGCTCCCACCGTAGCAGCCGTTCACTTTGGCATCCGCCAGCGTAAGCAAAGCCGGCGATTTTTGCAAAACTTTGGGCCGAAAATCTTCTCCAATCCGAAACGCCTTTATGACCGGAAATTGTTTTTGAATTTTCTTGACATAGGCATCTCCTTCCTCGCCGGCCAACTGCACAAAATCGAACTCCAGCTTTTCGGCCATTCGCAACACTTCTTCCACCGGTTCGTTTACGAAAACTCCGACTTTTCGAGTGAGCGGTGAAAGCGCCGCAACAATTCGCGCAACTTTGGCAGGGTGGGCAAAACGCGGGCTTTTACCATGGAAGATAAACCCCAACATATCGGCTCCCAGCTTTTCGGCCAGAAGGGCGTCTTCCAGATTGGTTATTCCGCAAATTTTAACTTTTAACATGGGTCAGTTTCTTCAGTTCGGTCAAAAAACGTTTCAATTCCTTCCCCGGTTCGGGCTGGCGCATAAAATGGGTGCCGATTAAAAAACCCTTGTAGCCGGCCCGATGTAACCGGACAGCCGTTTCGGGGGAGTCGATGCCCGACTCGCTGATGAAGGTGGTGTGTCCGTCCATCCATTCCGCCAGTTCAAAAGAGGTTTTCACGTCCACCCGCATCGTTTTCAAATCCCGGTTGTTGACGCCGACGATATCGGCGCCGAAGGCCAGGGCCCGTTCCAGCTCGCTTTTGGTGTGCACCTCCACCACCGCTTCGAGCTCCCATTTGCGGCAGGCCTGCAATAGAATGGAGAGCTTGGCGTCCGCCAGCATGGCGGCAATCAATAACACGGCATCCGCCCCCCAGCTTTTGGCCTCCAAAATCTGGTACTGGTCAAAAATGAAATCCTTGCGCAAAATGGGCAATTTGGAAGTCTTTTTCGCCGCCTTCAAATCCGACTCGGAACCCCCGAAAAACTGCTTTTCAGTCAAAACGGAGAGAGCCGCCGCGCCAGCGGAAGCGTAATCTGCGGTGATTTTTTCCACGCTGCCGTTGGCAGAAATCACCCCGGCCGACGGGGAGGCCCGCTTGAACTCGGCGATGACTGCGGGGCCGGGCTTCCTAAGCGCCGAAAGAAACTTGGGAGGATTGACCGACAAACTCCGAAGCATGGTCGTCATCGGGAGCTTTTTCTTGGTTTCTTCCAGCTCTTTTTTCTTGTAAGCGAAAATCTGCTGCAGGGTGTTCATCATCATTTTGTGCTCGTTTCAACCAACAATTCCAATTTTTTCTTCGCCCTGCCGGAGTCAATCGCCTCTTCGGCCAAAGGCAGCCCATCCCGAACGGTATCGGCTTTTCCAGCCACATACAGGGCGGCGGCAGCGTTCAAAACCGCAGCATCCCGGCGGGGACTTTTCTCCCCGTTCAAAATTGCAAGAATAATAGCCGCATTTTCGCCCGGGTTTCCGCCCGCCAATTCCCGAAATCCGGCCGGGCGGTAGCCCCAGCCGGAGGTTTCCAGAACAAATTCCCGCACCGCACCGCTCGAAAGCTCGACTGCCTGCGAGGGGAAATCGAAGGAGAGCTCGTCCATCCCCCCGCGGTTTGAGAAGCTTAAAATACGCTCGCTCCCCAGAAGCTGCAAAACGGCGACCAGTTTTTCGGTCCAGCTGGGATGAAAAACCCCCAGAAGCTGGCGCTTGACGCCGGCTGGATTGGCAAGCGGGCCCAAAAGATTGAAAAAGGTGCGGAAGCCAAGTTCCTGCCGCACCGGCGCGGCGGTTTTCATTCCGGGGTGAAAAACCGGGGCGAAGCAGAACCCGATGCCAACCTCCTCTACACACTGCCCGACCACCTCCGGCGACGCGTCGATTTTAACTCCGAGTTCGGCGAAAACATCCGCGGAACCGCAGGCGGAAGAGATCCCTTTTCCGCCATGTTTGACGACCGTGGCTCCCGCGCCGGCGGCAATCAGAGCCGCCGCCGTGGAGATGTTGAAGGTGCCGGCCCCATCCCCCCCCGTGCCGCAGGTGTCAATGGCGTTTGGGTCGGAAACGGCCAGCTTGACGGAGCGCTGGCGCATTGCGGTGACGAACCCGGCCAGTTCCTCCACCGTTTCACCCCGCAAACGCAGGGCGGTGGCGAAGGCGGCGATTTGCACGGCAGGCGCGCCGCCGGACATTATCTCCTCCATTGCCTGCCCGGCTTCGGAGAAAGTCAAATGCTCGCCGGCCATCACTTTTTGCAGAAAAATTTTAAACATTGGCCTGAACCGTCCGCGCCATTTTTACGAAATTTTCCAAAAGTTTTTTTCCGCAGGAGGTCAAAAACGATTCCGGGTGAAATTGAACGCCTTCGATGCAATAAATCCGATGCCGCAGCCCCATTATCGTGCCGTCATCGGCGGTGGCCGTCACCTCCAATTCCGGAGGCACGCTTGAGGGCTCCACGGCCAACGAATGGTAGCGGGTGGCAAAGAACGGATTTTCCAGCCCTTCGAAAATCGTCTGGCCGTCGTGGTGGATGGCCGAAACCTTCCCGTGCATAATCCGCTTGGCGCCGACGACCCGTGCGCCGAAGGCAACGGCGATGGCCTGGTGTCCCAGGCAAACCCCCAGAATCGGGATTTTGGGACCCCATTTTTGGACGAGTTCGACTGAAATTCCGGCCTCCTCCGGCCTTTTCGGGCCCGGCGAAATCACAATGGCCCCGGGGAAAAGTTTTTCGATTTCAGTCACCGTAATTTTGTCATTCCGCGCCACTTGAACCGTGCCGTTCAGTTCCACCAGATACTGGTACAGGTTATAGGTGAAAGAATCATAATTATCGAGAAGATAAATCATATTTTCCCCTGGTTGGCCCGTTGGACGGCCAGAAGCACGCCGGCCGCTTTGGAGACCGTCTCTTCGTACTCCCGTTCCGGAACGGAGTCGTACACGATGCCCGCGCCGGCCTGCACGTAGGCCCGGTTTCCGTTGCAAACGACTGTGCGGATGGCGATGCAGCTGTCCAGGTTGCCGGAAAAATCAAAGTAGCCGATGGCGCCGGCATAAATTCCCCGGCGGGAGGGTTCCAGTTCCTCGATGATTTCCATCGCCCGCACCTTGGGAGCACCGGTTACCGTGCCAGCCGGGAAGCAGGAGGCCAGCACTTCAAAGCGCCCGACGCCGGGGCGCAATTTTCCTTTTACCCCGGAGACAATATGCATCACGTGGGAGTATTTTTCGACTTTCATACGATCGGTGAGCGCCACCGTCCCTCCGACGGAGACCCGTCCGATGTCGTTGCGCCCCAAATCGACTAACATCACGTGCTCGGCGGTCTCCTTTTCGTCGGCCAGAAGTTCGCGCGCCAGCTGGGTATCCTCTTCTTCGCACTTTCCCCGCGGGCGGGTGCCGGCTATGGGGCGGGTTTCGGCAAACCCCTCCTCCACCCGTACCAGCATTTCGGGGGAGGAGCCGGCAATGGAAACATCCCCCAGTTTAAGAAAATAGAGATAGGGCGAGGGATTGACTGAACGCAGAGCGCGATAAACGGAGAAGGGATCAGCCGCCAGGGGAACGGAGAATCGCCGGGAGAGCACCACTTGGAAAACGTCCCCGGCAACGATGTATTTCCTGGCTTTCTCCACGGTTTTCAAAAACCGTTCCTTGGATGTGTTGGAAACCGCCTCGCCGCCCTTCTTTTTGCCGGTTTTCAAACGGGGGAAACGGAGCGGTTTTGCCAGCAGGGATTTTACTTTCGAAACCTCCTTAACTGCCGCCGCATACAGCTTGTCCAGTGGCAATTTGGGGAGATGTAAATCGACTGATTTGACAATCAAAATCTTATGTTTCAAATGATCAAAGATAAGAATCAAGTCATAGATGCCGAACCACGAATCGGGCTGTTTCAGGTCATCCTTCAAACGGTTGGGAAGTTTCTCGATATGCCGCACGATGTCATACCCGAAGTAGCCGACGCCCCCTCCCCAAAAACGGGGCAAACCTTCCACCCTCGGTGCGCGGTACTTGGCAAACAAATCCTCCAATTGGGTCAACGGATTCCCGGTAAAGCTTTTCTTCCTCTTCCCATCCGAGATGAATTCAATATTCTTCCCCTTGCTTTTGAAAATCATCCTCGGGTTGGCGCCCAGAAAAGAGTAGCGGGCCAGTTTTTCCCCTCCTTCGACCGACTCGAGCAGGAAGGCAAACTTTGCTCCTTTGGAAATTCGCAGAAAAGCGGAAACCGGCGTTTGCAAATCGGCCGGCGCCTCTTCCCAGACTGGAAGAATGTTCCCCTCGCGAGCAAATTTCTCAAACTCTTCAAACGAGGTCACAACTCAAACTCTCCTGAAAAGAGATAGCGAACCGGGCCGGAAAGATAAAGATGGCCATCTGTCTCCCATTCCACGTTCAGAACCCCTCCCGGCATTTGGATCTTGGCTTTGCGCGCCAGCCGCCCGGTGATGACGCCGGCGGCGAGCACGGCCACCGAGCCGGTGCCGCAGGCCAACGTTTCCCCCACACCCCGCTCCCAGACCGCCACGGTCGCCCGTTTTTTGCCGTGCGGGCGGACAAATTCGATGTTGGCCCCTTTGGGAAAAAGCCGGTGGCGTTCCAGTTTCTCCCCCAATTCCGCCCAGTTTACAGGAATCGAATCGACGAACAAAACCAGATGGGGATTCCCAACGGAAACGGCCGTGCCGGTAAAGACCCGGCCGCCCGCCTCGATGGACTGGTTGATGAAAGCGTTTTTGGTCGAGTTGAGCGGAATGGCACCGCCGTCCCAAACGGGGCGACCCATGTCGACACGGTAATAATCCCCGCGGGTACGCACCACTTCGGTCGCCCCCCGGACGGTCTCGAAGACAGCCCGTTTTCCGACCACCCAGCGCAAACGGAAAAGGAGATGGGCCAAACAGCGGGCGCCGTTGCCGGAAAATTGGCCGTCCGAGCCGTCCGCGTTGAAAATCCGCATCCGCCACTTGGCGGCCCGCCCTTTTTCCAAGATAATCAGGCCGTCCGCTCCGATGCCGGTGTGCCGATGGCAGAGCCGTTTTACCAAAGCGACCGGCGGCATTTTAGGCAAATTTCGTTCTAAAACGATGATAAAATCGTTTCCGGCCGCTTCCAGTTTGTAAAATTTCAGCTTCATATTCGTTTTCCAGCAACAAAAAAGCCCCGCTTTCGGGCGGGGCCAAGCTTACGCACAAACAAAGCTAACCCGCCCGCAAGCTCGAATACCAGTACCAACCCCCATTCAAACAAGCCGGCGAGCAGAATAGCGCTTTCATTCTTTAACCTCTTACGAATTAATATAGCCCGGCCCCATACCAAGTCAAGCAAAAAGTCGATATGACTCACTTTTCCACCTCCAGCCGGCAGACCCAGGCCTCCTTGGAGTGGTTGTATTTCGGGTTGAGCCAGAGCAATATTCTATCGGCCAAACTTGGGGAAATGTGGGCAAGTACTTCCGTTCGTCCCAGATGCTCATTGATCATTTTCAGGTGCATCACCGGTTTTCCCTGCGAAAAAATAACAGCATAATCAAGGGAGGCAACCGGCGGACCGATTCTTCCCGAATGCCGCAAACGCAGGGTATCGAAATCAGCCGAAGTGTAGGCCCGGTATATCTCGGGTTTGGGGCGGGATGGGTCGGCGCCGTCCAAATAATACAGAGGAAGAAGCGTGCCCCGTTCGGTGAAATCCACCACCACACCCCGGGCATCCCCACTTTCATAGAGACTGATAAAGGAGGCGATGCGGGCCTTCTGGCTGTAATTGAAAGTGGCCAGAATCAACAATACGGCGTTCACGGCCCAAAACCAGCGCCAACCCCAGCGAATCCAGGAAGTGAGAGATGACCGGTTTTCCTGCCAGAAAAAAAGCCCGGCCGTTCCCATCAAAGCCAAAAGCGGAAAAATGGGGAGAATGAATCGTTCTTGTTTACCGGGAACGGCGGAGTGGATAATTAAAAAGGCCAAAGCGGCCCAAATCAATACGCCGAAACGTTTGGCCCAGCGAACAATGGCGGCCAGGAAAAAAAGCGAAAAGGGGGGGATGAAAAGACCCACAAGCAAAAGCAAATAGCGATACCAGGGACCTACGATGTAATCCCGTGCGTGCTCGAGATTGTGTTGGATATAGACCCGGAAGGAGCCAAAGAAAACGCCGTGCGCCCACCAGTCCCAAACCGCCTCGGCCAGCACTGGAATCAGTCCAAAAGTTGTCATTAAAGCCAACCCCCGCCATGCTTGGCGATAAATCAAATAAAGCCCAACCCCCAAAATGGCCGCCGCCACCTGCCAGCGGACAAGAAACGCCAATCCAAAAGTAATACCTGCCAAAGCCCAAGAGCGGTTCGAGTTTCTTGACTTTCCCATTTCCGCTTTGACGGTTTCATAAAGCCCCCACAGAAGGAAAGGAATGCAGAAGGATTCAATCAAGTTGCGGACCGAGACGTAGGGCATCAAGAAATAGGCGGCTGACAAAAGCCCTGCGGTGAAGGCGACGCGGCGATCGAACAGCAATAGGCCAAGCTTGTAGGTCAAGGCAATCGTCCAAAGGGAAAACAAGGCGTGCAAGAGCCGGTTGACCAGCATTATGGCGTCCGGATGGTAAATGCCGAGTTGATGCAGAAGAGCCATCAAAAGCCAGTTGAGCGCGGGGTAGAAAAGGGAGCGATAGAATTGCACATCACCCGGCAGAAAGACGAAATTTTCCCGCTGCCAGTCGGCGGCGATTTCGATTACCTGAAAATGATCGTCCGTCCCCATATAGCCGCGGGCGAAAAAGGCGGCCCAGAGACGGAGAAAAAGCCCAAGGATTAGAAGAAGTTCAAGCGGATGGCCAGAGGCCCAAATCCGGAAACGTTCAAACCGCGGCATTCGGGGAAAACCTTACAACCGGAAGTTGGAACCGAAGCCGATGTAGAAACCGGAGAAATCGAGCTTGACCGGCTGGGCCGTGTTGCTGCCGGGCGGGAAGAATGTGGCCTCTACCTCGTTTTGCGTGGTGCCGCCGTCGTTCCGGCTTCCCGTGAAGGCCTCTATCGGATTCAACCGCCCGAGCGCCTCGACGAAGAAGTTTTGACCGTTCACAAGCGAAAACGGGAGGATGTAAATCGCGCGGAGCTCGCCGTATATTGCCAGTGAACTGTATTTTTCCAAGAGAAAACGGGTGAGCGAATCGGGCTGGCCGGGGTTGCGTCCGTAAACTTTGACGTCGTCCCGAAAACGGGCGAAGGAGAATCCGCTGCCGACTCCCAAGAGGATGTTTTCCTGCGGGCCCAGCCGCCAGAAGGCATCCAATCCGAGATTTATTTCTCGCGGACGGGTCAGGGCATGCACCCGAACCGTGTCGTTGACTGCTTCGTTGACGCGGGTGGCTTGCAAATATTCAATCGTTCCGAGCAGCGTAAGTTTGGGCAGGACGTCAAATTGTAGCCCGAGATTGAAAGAGATATGGCTGGAGGGGAGGTCTTTGAATACGTAATTGCTGTCGGCCCGGTCGAAAAACGGCTTGCGGTTGGGTATCCGCTGGTTCAAATCCTCCAGCTTCCAGTAGGAGTAGCCGGAGGAAATTCGGCCGAACCACTTGGGAAAAAAGCGGGCTTCGGCAACCGGCGAAAAAAACCAGAAAAACCCGACTATCAAAAGGGAAAACCGCCTCAACATTGGCAAAAGGTAGCTTTCACGAGTTTAATGTCAACCATAAAAAAGCCCCGGCTTTCGGCCGGGGCTTGGGTAAAAAGTAGCTTATCCCGCGTTCGGGTCGTTCTGCCAGAGACCGAAGACGTTTCCTTCGGGATCCAAGCAGACCGCAAACCACCCCATCTGCGGTACAGGGGATTTCGGCATAATCACTTGTCCGCCGGCCGCCGCGACCTTCTTGCTCCACTCCTCCACCGAAGCCACATCGATGTAATTGGTGGGAACGTGTCCCGGGTTCATTTTTTTCATCAGCCCGCCGTTGATGCCGGGTTTTTCCTGGGCCGACTTGGTGGTCACGAACCAGTACTCCATTCCGGGGACTTTTTCGATTTTCCAGCCGAAGATGCCGGTGTAAAAACCGGAAAGCTTTTCGGGATTATTCGCCGGAATTTCAAAATGCACTACCGGAGCATCCATAAAACCTCCCAACCTTTGAAAGTTAATTTCCTGCGCGGCATCTTCCGCGCACAACCTTAATACGCAAATATAACTGAATCGGTTCCACGGGAAACGTTTTATTTTTCGGGCGGATAGCCCCCCTCCGGGCCGAAGAAGATGACCCAGACCGCCAAATCCTCCGAAAAATCCTCGAAACGGTGGGCCACTCCCGCCGGGGCGAATAGGAAATCCCCCGCGCCGAATGGCTGGCGGGTTCCGCCGCAGAGATAGAGCCCTTCGCCGTGGGCCACGAAGTAAATTTCATCCCGAGTATGAGGCTGTTGGGGATCGACTCCGTGCGGGGCATAAATTTCCACAGTCAAATCGCCTCGCTTAAAGACATTCGCAAATAGTTTTCCCTCCGGCGTTGGCAACCGGGCCAGCGCTTCCTCCACGGAGATACGGAATTTCTCTTCCCTCATTTTGCAGCCCTGCCTTTTTTGGCCCGGACGGAAAGAAAAATGCCGAAAATCAGACCAAAAAGGGCGGATATTAAAATCAGGATGGCACGGGGCATCGAAACCGCCCAGAAAAGAAACTTGAGCGAAACCGGCTGGGTGTTTTGTAGGACGGCCACGGCAAATAGGAAAAGCAGAACGGCTGTGAAAATCAATCTTCCCGAACCGGCGGCATCATGCGGTTTAGCCATTGACCAGTTCCGCCACCAAAACAGTTACCGCCCGCCCGCCCAGATGCACCCGGTCTCCATCCACCCGCACCCGAACCGTTCCGCCCCGGCTAGAGGCCTGATAACCGACCAGTTCCTTCTTTCCCAATCGTTCGGCCCAGAAAGGAGCCAGCGTGCAGTGGGCCGAGCCGGTGACTGGGTCTTCGTCCACCCCCACCGCCGGGGCGAAGAAGCGGGAGACGAAATCAAAGCCCTCGGATTTTGCTTTAGCCGTAACAATAACGCCCCGAACGGGCAATTGCTTTACCCGGCCGATATCGGGATTCAAACCCTTGACCATGGCTTCCGACTCAACTTCTATCAAATAATCAAACCGGCTTTTCCCTACGTATTTTGCATCAACTCCCAGAGCTTGCAGCAATCCCGGCGGGGCTTCTACCGTTGCGGCGGGTGTGGCAGGAAAATTCATTTCAATAAGTTTGCCAGCTCGTTTAGCGGTTAAAAGCCCGCTTTTAGTGTGAAAACGGGCCTCTTCCCTAACCGGCAATTGCCCCGTCTCCCACAATACATGGGCCGAGGCCAAGGTGGCGTGGCCGCAGAGGTCAACTTCGACAGCGGGGGTGAACCAGCGCAGGTTGTAGCCGTCGGATTGCTTGACCAGAAAGGCCGTTTCGGCCAGATTCATTTCCCGGGCCACGTCCTGCATCCATTTTTCGCTCCTTGCTTCCGGCAAAATACAGACACCCGCCGGATTGCCGGTGAAGGGGCGGTCGGTAAAAGAGTCAACTTGATAGATTTTTTGTCCCATCTATGTCTTTCTTTCTCTTTTTTGCATCCATTCATCGCGCAAGATAGCATACTGATATTCATCCCGCCATTCCCCTCTGTTACTGATGCTTTGGAGAAAGTGTCCCTCTCTTCGCATTCCAAGCCGCTCCAAAAGGCGGATAGAGGCCGCGTTTTCGCAATCCGTAATGGCGACAACCCGATGCAGGCCGAGTTTAGCAAATGCGTATTCCAGCAGCGCAGAGATGGCTTCGGAGGCAAACCCTTTTCCCTGATGCCGGCGCGCAAGGGTGAATCCAATTTCCCCCTGACGGCTATCCTCCATACCGGTCCTCAACACGCAGTCGCCGACCAATTCGTCGGTCGATTTCAAGGCAATGGCCAACTGGAACCATTCTCCGTGCGTTCCCGGTTGGAGGGATTGTTGATTCTGAATAAAAACCCGCAATCCCGATTCATCCGTCACGCTCCAGTTTTGATAGCGGGCAACTTCCGGGTCGTTACGGTAGGCAAAAAGAGCGTGCAAGTCGGAATCGGCGAACCGCCGCAAAATCAGCCGGTCGGTTTCGAGTCGGGAAAAAGTCAACCTATTAGCGGCCATCGAAGATATTTTACCGAATCAAACCCGGCCCCAGAATAAAAAAGTAGACTCCCAGACCGGTCAGTCCAAACAAAATCCAACCGACCTTACTGGTGACTGTAACCGGATTTTCACGGGTTGTCTGGCGTGGAGTGCCGACGGCCGCGGGAACCCAGACCAAAAGCCAGGTGCCGCCGAAGGTGGCCAAGGCGGCGGAGAAAAGAATGGCTTTCATCCCACCGGGGCCCATGGCCGCCGCCAGAGAGTTTGCCGTTCCGCCGACCAGATACGGCGTCAAGGTAAGCGCCAAAGCCCGTTTTCGACGATTGGTCGGGCCCAAAAATTCATCGATGGTGCGGACGGCGTAAAAAAAGTGGCCATATGAATGGTTATGCCAACCAATGTTAATCCGATTTGCCAAGGAAGTTTCGGCTCCAAGCCGTGCAAAAAATTATGCCAGTCGCCAAAGGAAGCGAAAGACAAAGCAAACATATAACCGCTACCTTTGAGGAAATTGATGGTTCCCAAAAGCCAGAGAAAATAGCGCAGGTGGGCGGAGCCGCCCCGAAGTTTGCGGTGCCAGATGAGGAAAACCGCGCCGAAGATGAAGTTGGCGGCGCAGCCGCCGGCGGAAATGGCCCGCACGGCCCAAGCGGAAAGGCCGGTGTGGTCGGTTTCGACGTAAGCGTTCGTAATCTGGAGCACTTTTGCGCCGACAAGAAATGCGGTCAAACCATGGCCGATCGCTTCGTGGATGAAAGCGGACAACAAATAGACGGTGATTCCTATCGCCGCGACAGTTAAAAGGTCTGTCTTCAACTCCGCGATAGGTTCAGCCGGCAGTCCGTTCACCGCTTCCTTTAATTGAACCAGTTGGAATCCGGCGACATGGCTCAAAAAGGATAGATTCCCTCTCCATCCAAGTCAAGCCGGAAATTTGTTTTGGTTTTAACTAATCAATGATCCCTAATCCCTGTTTTTAAAGTGGAGGCGGCGGGAATCGAACCCGCGTCCGAAGGAAATTCAAAAAAGCCCTCTACCTGTATAGCCCTTCTTCTTTTTTATTCATCCGGACTTATGCCTCGGGCGGGCTCAAGAGCGGACCAGTTCGAGAAAGCTCCTCGGTCTCCGGTCCCGAACACCCGAAAACCCAGCCCTTTTAGTCGACGTCAGCTCTCCAGCCAAAGGGCAAACCGGAAAGGGACGGGCTACGCTATTTTATTAGGCAGCCAGTGCAACGTGATCGTTGGCACTTGAATTGTATCCCGCGAGATTAGCGAGCGTGCAGGGAGCTCGACAGGCCAGCTTTTTCTCCTTGTCCTCGTCGAAACCGGTCGCCCCCAAGATTTGGCCCCGGGGAAGCCGGAAGGCAGGATGCTGGTGGGCGGGGTCATGCCCGCCCGACAGTATAATATACGGCAAAAAGGGCCGTAATTTCCACTGTTAATTTAACGGTTTTAGCCCGGCGTTGGTTCCAGACCTCCCCCCTGCGCACGACCGTGAAGAATCTTCAAAACCTGTTCATGCAGTTTGCCGTTCGTCGCCAAAGCCGAGCCGGAATAAATGGTGGGGCGTCCCTCAAGATCGGTGAGTTTGCCGCCCGCCTCCTCGACGATGATTTTGTTGGCGGCGATATCCCATGGGGCAAGACCATCCTCAAGGTAGATTTCCCCCTGCCCTTGCGCCACGAGCATGTAGCCGAGATAATCCCCCGGGCCGCGCTGGTATGGAGTTTTTTCGACCAACCGCAACAGCCCGTCCCAATAAAAACCCTCTTTGCTTTTTCTTAAACCGCTGTGGAAAAATATGGACTTGTCCAGCGAGCCGGCGTTCGATACGGAAATACGCTTGCCGTTGCGATACGCTCCGCCCCCCTTGCGGGCGCTCCAGAGTTCGCCAGTGGCGGGACTATGTACGACTCCGGCAGTGATTTCTCCTTTTTCCTCAAAAGCTATCAGAAGTGCCCAGATAGGAATACCCCGGACGAAGTTCCGGGTACCGTCGATGGGGTCGATAATCCAGCGCCGTTCTTTCGAACCCTGTTGGCCGAATTCTTCGCCTAAAAATCCACAGCCGGGCATCCCTTTCTGCAACGTTTCAATGAGGATTTCTTCCGTTTCTTTGTCGGCTTTGGTGACCGGCGAGCCGTCGGCTTTTCTCTCAGCGGAAACGCCCCTTCGGAAATAACGGAGGGCAACTTTCCTGGCTTTCAGCGCGGCTTTTTCGGCTAATTCAAGCGGAGATTGCTTCAATGAATTTTTGGGCATATTAAATGCGCCATGGAGGACTCGAACCTCCGACCCGCTGATTAAGAGTCAGGCGGCCAGCCAGCGAAGCAATTGTGTTGCAGCACAACGAGTTAGGTATTTAGAAGTTTCAGGTTTGTGTAAGAATCAGGCGGCCTTTTTAGCTCTTGTTTCCTTGGTTCTTCGGACCGCCCTCCTATTTTCCTCCCTCCTTTCTTCCGTCCAATAGGTTGCCGTTTCTACCGCTCGTGCGAAAGCTCCGGCGGCTCGATCAATTAATTAGCAGAAATGGCGGTGTCAAGTGGAAACGCACACTTTACGATGAGCCAAGTTCGTGCGCGAGGATGGACTGCCGCAGCACCACAAATTCGTTTGCCGTCGCCTCCTGCAGGGATTGGAGCTCTCGAGTCTTGGCAGAGAGTGCGTCCAAATACTCAACTATCTTTCTCTGCTCGGCGAAAGTCGGAAGAGGAATCGTTTGGCTTAGAACGTCCTTATCAGAAACGGCCGGATAGGACGCACCGCGCTGTAGCGGAATAATTTTTGAAACAAAATTATCGGAATTAACGATGTGAAAAACGTAGCTGGAATCTGCAATTCCTTCTTTCGGTCGTAACACGCAAAAACCTGTAGAAGCGATCGAATTACTCAAATCCTTTGGAATAAATGCTATGCGTTTCAAGTACGGTCGCGTCGTGGCAAAAATGGTATCGCCTTCTCGAACCAGTTTGCGCGCACGAGAAGGGGCCTCTTTTACCGGTAAAACTCGCGCGGTTATCGCACCAATTCCGTCCATCTCGCTTACCGAGGTTATATCAATATAGTTGAAGCTGCCTTTACTGATTTTCTCCGGTTGGACCAACTTAGTTTTTTCGCAAATATCGATAAGTTTTATTTCCTCCCAACCTTCTCTTCCGGCGCGGCCAAACACATCGTGCAGGGCGGAGGGCAAAAGGGCAGCGGAGGCGGAGAGGGCTTCAGCGCGTAGGCGGCCGGCCTCGTCAAGTTTCACAAAAAGTTTTTCGATTTTAGATATGATCCTCTTTTGTTCGTCGAGGGGCGGGAGCGGGATCTTAATAGCTTCTAATTTTGTCTGATTGATACCGGCCTGATTCACCCATTGAGTGCAGAGCCGGGCGAATAAGCCTTCTTGCCAGAATTTCCAAAACATCAGAACCACATATTTTGGCATCGCGACTTTTTCATCCACACGAATTCTCGTCAAATGGTTACTAAATGCATACGGTAAGTCACTGTCGACAAGTAAGGTTTTACCTACAAGTTCGACACTATTTGTGTTGTTAAACAAGATGTCGTTTTTCTTTAAAGAATCTGCCTTTTCGTCGACAAATCGTTTCGGTATTTTTGTAATGGTCGACAAGTCCAATCTCCCGTCTAAACTTATGTTGTTGGTACGCAAGTGAATAACACCATCCTCGACTCGTTTTGTCTTGGCACACGCGAAGCCAGACCTTATTTCTTTTGCAATTTCTCCTAATTTTTTTGTTGGCCAAGACATTCTATTTATTTCCTATCTGTTTCGATCGTAGAAAGCGGAGTGCTGTATCGCTCGTAACAATGGATACGTTTCTGGAATCACGTCATTTCGTGGATTTTTATTTCTCAGTTCAGAATTGATTTGCCTCAAAAACTCCGGAATGTGCAGAACTTCTATCCCGATTCCTTCCCAAGGAGAGCCGGAAGGTGCCGATGATTTCCAAGAATTCACTTCTGGGCAGGGGTTAAGATTTAGGCCCACCAAAGCAATCTGCCTCGGTTTCATGCTCATCTGTTTGAAAGGAAATATCTCCATATAATACTTTCTTGCATCTGTAAATTTCCGTTCAAAATTTCGCTTTCTCCTTGCCCAGGAATAAGAGTCGGCTGACGTTTCTATATGTATTAATTCTTGCGCTTCCGGTTTATATCCTACGACATCCATCTCACCAGCGTATCCGCCTCCCCGCAACGGTCCGAATTTTATGTTTGTTCTGACAAAATATCCCTTGTATTCATACCACTCTGCGGCAAGCTGTTCCAGAAAATTCATGGCCTTATTTTGTCCACAGAGCTACCTGTGGCAGCATTTTCGATTTCGTCAGAATTAATTGCAACGCTAAATTTCTTCACACTGTCCAAATTCCTTAGGAAGTGGTCTTTTAGATGCACATCTTGAATTGGATTTAGCTTTGCCTCTTGAACTTTATGAAATTGGCCATCTGGAGTGGCAATGATAAAGCCTATTGGTGTGACGTTAAATACCCGGCGTTCGTAATTCTCAAACGTCGGGCTTTGCCGGGCGTGGGCAAGGTAAACGTGATCGAAGACGCCGCCCTCAAATAGCATCTTGTTGTTAACGTCAAACACATAGGGCAGGTTCAAGTAGTTCAACGCCTGATCTAACCCTTCATATAAAGCCGGTGGCTCCTGTTTTCCCTTATTTTTACGAAATCCTTTAAGCTCATACCCGATAACTTGGTTGTCTTTTGTGATTTCTAAAATATCGATGTCGGTGCCGCAGTAATAATTCCAGTCGCGGTCTAAATTGGTGTTGTGTGAAAACTTTCGGAATACCCTGCTTTCTTTTGGAAGGTATTTTGAAATCATCGATCGGGCTAACTGTTCTTCGGTCATACTAACTCTCGAATCTCCTCCAAAAGTTTTCCAATCTTGCGCTCCTTTTCCTCGATTTCCCGAACCAGCTCTGCAGGCGGCTTGTGAGCCAGATCGGATTTTCCGTTGGGGTTTTTGGCAGTGAGATCAAAGAATTTGAGATTCTCGGCTGGAACGATCCACGAGGAATCGGATGCAACGCGCTTTTGATATTTTTTCCAGCTATCTTCCAAGGCCGTATCGCTAATTGGTTTTCCTTTCGAAAATTTTCCGGTTAGCTCATAGTACCAAACCTCCTTGGTCGGCTTGCCTCGTTCGAAGAAGATAAGGTTGGTTTTGACGCCTGTGCCAACGCCGGTAAATACCCCTTGTGGAAGCGAGACCACGGCAAAAAGATTGTTTTCCTCCAACAGGTCTTTTTTGGTGCTTACGAACGCCTTTTCGTTAATACGGGAAAGAAAGCCCTCGTCCACGACCATTCCACACCGACCACCGGGCTTTAGCCGCCGCAATATGTGCTGCACCGCAAGCACCTGGGTTGCGCTGGTGGGATAGGGAAAGTTCTCCAAAAGCGTGGTTTCTTCCTCCCCGCCAAAGGGCGGATTGGTGAGCACCACGTCAACCCGTTCCGCCGGGTCGAGCTGGCGGATGTTCTTGGAAAATGTGTTGCCGCGCGTCAGCTTTGCCCCATAAAGGCCGTGCAGAATACAGTTCATTACGCCCAAAAGAAACGGCACCGGTTTTTTCTCCTGTCCTTGAATGATACCGGACTGCAGTCTTTCGTATTCCTTTGCGGAAGGATGTTTGGCTTTGAGGTGCTGGAAAGCTTCAACCAGAAAGCCGCCTGATCCCATAAAGGGGTCAAGAATGGTTTCGCCAATCTTGGGGTCAATGATTTTGATAACGAGGCGAATGATAGGTCGCGGCGTGTAGAACTCGCCG
>DATLYY010000020.1 GCA_035574275.1 Verrucomicrobiia bacterium | reverse complement strand
TGGGTTCGCGGGATTTGGGCGGCATGTGAAGGGGAGGCGCCACCTTCCCTTCAGTTCTATTGGGTTGGCTGCCTTCAAAGAGGCAGCTGCCCTGCGCCGCTTGCGCGGCGCTTTGGTGTTCTATTCCGGCTTTTTTTGGTTGGGCCGTCCGCCCCAAGCCCGGAACGGGCGGCGGCTTTTGCAGACGGGCCTTTTGGGCGCGTCTTATGGTGGCAAGCCGATGGAATGGCTTGGCCTCAGGGGCCGGGTGGAACTGCCGCACTCCCCCGCCCTGATGGGGGAGGGGCTTTTTGGCTTTTCGCCCCCTTTCGTCAAAGGGGGCTTGCGTGGTGTATCATGCTACGCCTTTGGGCCTTGGGGGGAGCCGGTGTGCACACCGGCTCTTTCTCCGAGGCTAAATCCCGCGTCTCACAAATACAGGGATCAGGGATTGGGGATTATGGATTAGTGAAAATCCTTAAAACCCGCCCACGTCCCTCTACTAAAGGCCCACCCTGCGAAATTCACTCTGAAGTTGTTGTGAATTTGTAACCCACCCCCGGGGAGGTTGATTTTTGGGAAAGCGAAAGATAATTTGGCGATAATGGATAACATTGACGGAAAGCTTAAAAGATTGCTCAAAGTGGCTTACGGTTTGATGGGATAGGGCGTAGAGCGATTGAATGAAGATTAACAAGCTTAAAATTAGAAATTATAGAACCCTTGAAAACTTAGATCTTCATTTTTCTACCTACTACTGTGCTATTTGCGGCAAGAACGACTGCGGAAAAACGAATATTGTGCGAGTTCTCCGTGGTTTTATGAAAGAGGAAGACCCTTACAGCTTCCGTTATCAACAAGAGTTGTCAGTAAAGGAAGACTTTTGCAGATGGATAGAAGCTGAACCAAAGCAGCGGAAAATTACAATAGCCATAGAAGTAACCGTTGATAAGAGTGCAGACACGGGTTTGTATGAATTTCTTGCTACCCAGCTCAAACTGGAAAGTCCACCTGATGGCATAACGTTGTGTTTACAACTGGTTTACGGTGGCGAAAGAAATGAGCAGGAAGTTACAGTTCAGATCGGGGAAAAAAAGTTTGAGGGTCTAAATGCACAGGAAGTTTTGAGGAAGTTCCAAACTTCTCGAACTTTTCTATTTTACAATTCAACTGAGTTAGACCCCCGATTTAGATATTGGCGCGAATTTGGCGGTTTTTTCCCTGAGCTATCTGGTCAACATGCAGGCCAGTTAGAATCCATAAAATTATCTATGAACAAGAGGCTGCGCAAAATAGCTAAAGACAGGCAGGAAGAGCTCACAAAACTACTCGGTCGTCTCGAAGAAAAATATAAAGTCAGTTTGTCGATTGAACAATTTGACTTAGATTACTTGCCCTTTAGCTTAACGTTGAGGTCCGGGATTGTCGACGTCAGTCTTAATGATTGGGGAAGCGGAACCCGTAACCGCACGTTAATTCTACTAACGTTGTTTTTGGCAAAGGAAATTAGCCAATCTGTGAAGTCGGCATCAAAAATTACACCAATAATTGTAATTGAAGAGCCGGAGAGCTTTCTCCATCCGTCAGCACAAGCCGAATTCGGGAAAATCATTCAGGATCTCAGCGAAGAATTCAAGGTACAAGTAATTACTACCACACATAGCCCTTACATGCTAAGTCAAGAAAAACCTGAATCCAATATCTTGCTGAAACGTAATGTCTATTACAAACAACTAAAGGAAAGTGTAGTAGTCGATACCTCTGGGGCCAATTGGATGGAACCTTTTGGGCTTGCGCTCGGTGTCGAAAATCAGGAATTTGAACCCTGGCGAAAACTCTTCTTTAGTAAGAAAGATTCAGTTCTTCTAGTTGAGGGAGACATTGATAAGGAATATTTCGAGCTCTTACGCGATCCAGTTCATGGGACTGGACAACTTAAGTTTGAAGGTGAAATTTTTCCATATGAAGGAAAAGGAACTTTGAGCCAGCCGGTAGTTTTGAAATTTATCAAGGACAGGTGCAAGAAAATATTTATTACCTACGATCTAGATGCTGAGCCAGACATTGAAAGGTGTTTAATAGGTTTGGGTTTTGAGAGAAATACACATTATTCTGCATTAGGGCAGAATCTCGCTGGAAAGAAAAATATAGAGGGATTATTGCCAGATCAGGTCACTAGCAAGGTTTTGGGTGAGAACCCGGGCTTGGTTCAACAAGCCATGAACGGTACTTCCGAGGAGAAAAGAACGGCAAAGCAGCGACTTAAGAGATTGCTCTTGGAAGAGTTTAAATCTGTTGCAGTGCCTGGAAATGAGTTTTTTGGGAAATTTTATGAAGTAACAAAAATTATAAATAAAGCAAACCGTTAATTGAATACTTGCGTGACAGAGTCACCTTTTTGCTTTAACTAAAAACTCCGGCACGTCTTTGCCGGGGCGGTAGTGGGGACAAAAGAAGAATGAGGTCGGGTTCTGACGCTATTCGCTTAAAAGGTAGGCGAACATCAAGGGGGCGACGATGGTGGCGTCTGATTCGATGATGAAGCTGGGGGTCTCCTTGGCAATCTTTCCCCAGGTGATTTTTTCGTTGGGGGTGGCGCCGGAGTAGGAGCCGTAGGAGGTGGTGCTGTCGGAAATCTGGCAGAAGTAGGCCCATTTTTTGACGTTTTCGCGGAACAAATCCTGCTCCAAGAGGGGCACCACGCAGATGGGAAAATCGCCGGCGATGCCGCCGCCGATTTGGAAAAAGCCGATGGGGGCTTTGGCCGAAGTTTGCTCGTACCAGTCGATTAAGACATCCATGTATTCGAGGCCGGATTTGACGACGGAGATTTTTTTGATGTTCCCTTTTTTGAAATCCGCCACGAACTTGTTGCCGAGCGTGGAATCCTCCCAGCCGCCGACGAAGATGGGGAGGTTTTTTTCGGCGGCGGCGACCATCCAGGAATCGCGCGGGTCGATTTCGTACAGTTTTTCCAGCGCGCCGTCTTTTATCATCCTGTACATGTATTCGTGGGGGAAAAACCGCTCCCCTTTTGCTTCGGCCTTGCGCCAGTATTCGAGGATGATCCGTTCGATCCGGCGCATCGCCTCTTCTTCCGGGATGCAGGTGTCGGTGACGCGGTTTAAATGGCGATCCAAGAGTTTTTCCTCGTCATCCTTGGTCAAGTAGCGGTAGCCGGGAACCCGTTCGTAGGAATTGTGCGCTACCAAGTTGAAAATATCCTCTTCCAAGTTGGCGCCGGTGGTGGAGATGGCGTGGATTTTTCCTTTGCGAATCATTTCGGCCAGCGTGATGCCGAGCTCGCCGGTGCTCATCGCCCCGGCCATGGCCAAAAACATTTTTCCGCCGCCCGCGAGAAGCTGTTCGTAGGAGCGGCAGGCGTCTTTTACGACGGCGGCGTTGAAATGCTGAAAATTCCGGTCGATGAAGGCGCGGACGGCGGTGAACTGGCTGACTTGGGAAATTTGCGGTTCTTTTTCCAACACGCGTTTCATTTTCGTGGTATAGTTTAACACACCCAAAAGGAATTTGCAAGAATTTTGCGGTTATGCGGCGTGTTTAACCTCCCCTTAATCCCCCCCTTCGTAAGGAGGGGACAGAAAAAACGGGCAGGCACGGGGCCTGTCCCTGCAAAAACAAACAAGGGCGACCACGGGGAGTCGCCCCTACAAAAGACGACCTAACCACTGGTCCCTTCCCGATGCGGGAAGGGGTGGGCGCATTGCAATGCGCCCCTGCAAATACACTTCTTCGCCCTCTGCCAAACCTCAATTGACAGAAACAATCTTCCGATGTAAGATGTTAGACGGTATGGCTGGAGAGATGGAATATTTGAGGCCCGTTGAAAGGATATAAAATGAAGCGGAATTTGGTGCAAAAGATTATCGAAGCGCATTTGGTCGAAGGGGAAATGAAACCCGGCCGGGAAGTGGCCATAAAAATCGACCAGACCCTGACCCAGGACGCCACCGGCACGATGGCCTATCTGCAGTTCGAGGCGATGGGAATTCCAAAGGTGAAAACGCGGCTTTCGGTTTCCTACGTGGACCACAACATGCTGCAGACCGGGTTTGAAAACGCCGACGACCACCGCTATTTGCAGAGCGTGGCGGCGCGCTACGGAATTTATTTTTCCAAACCGGGGAACGGGATTTGCCACCAGGTGCATCTGGAACGGTTCGGCGCGCCGGGGGCGACTCTGCTCGGCTCCGATTCGCACACGCCGACTTCCGGCGGCATCGGCTCTTTGGCCATCGGCGCGGGGGGGCTGGACGTGGCGGTGGCGATGGCGGGGGGGCCTTTTTATATGACGATGCCCAAGATTGTGCGGGTTTTGCTCTTGGGAAAACTGCGCCCGTGGGTGACCGCGAAGGATATTATTTTGGAAATGCTGCGCCGCCTGACCGTCAAGGGGGGCGTGGGAAAGATTTTTGAATACGTGGGGCCGGGGGTGAAATCTCTGACCGTGCCGGAGCGGGGGACGATTACCAACATGGGGGCGGAGCTGGGGGCGACGACTTCCATATTTCCCTCGGACGAAAACACGCTGGCGTATCTGAAGGCGCAGAAGCGGCCGAAGGGATACAAGCCCTTGGGGCCGGACAAGGACGCGGAATATGACGATGAAATTGTCATCGACTTGAACAAGCTGGAGCCCTTGATTGCCCGGCCGCATTCGCCGGATAACGTCGTTCCCGTAAAAGAAGTGGAGGGAACGAAGGTGGACCAGGTCTGCATCGGCTCCTGCACCAATTCCTCGTTCCATGATTTGTCCGTGGCGGCCAAGATTTTGAAGGGGAAAAGGATTTATCCCGGGCTGGACATGACCGTCACCCCCGGCTCCAAGCAGGTTTTTTACAACGTGGACAAATCCGGGGCGCTTTCCGATTTGATTGCCGCCGGCGCGCGCATACTCGAATCGGCCTGCGGCCCCTGCATCGGGATGGGGCAGGCGCCCCCTTCCGGCGGGGTTTCGGTGCGCAGCTTCAACCGGAATTTTGAAGGGCGCTCCGGCACCAAGGATGCGCAGGTGTATCTTTCGAGTCCGGAGACGGCGGTGGCCTGCGCCTTGAAAGGGGTGATTACCGACCCGCGCAAGCTGGGGAAGGGATTCCGCACGCCCACGCCCAAATCGTTTGTCGTGGATGACCGGATGATTTTGGCGCCGGTGAGAAAGCCGGAGGGGGTGGAGATTTTGCGCGGGCCGAACATCAAACCCTTGCCGACCCGCGGGGCGATGGAAGAGACAATTACGGGCGAAGTGCTAATCAAATTGGGAGACAACATCACCACGGATCATATCATGCCGGCGGGGGCCAAGATTCTGCCCTTGCGCTCCAACATCCCGGCGATTTCGAAGTTCGTCTTTTTCCGGGTGGATGAAAAGTTTGTGGAGCGGGCCCAGCAAAAAGGGGGCGGGGTGATTATCGGGGGGGACAATTACGGGCAGGGGAGCTCCCGCGAGCATGCCGCCCTGGCGCCAATGTATCTGGGAATCAAGCTGGTTTTGGCCAAAAGCTTCGCCCGGATTCACTGGACGAATCTGATAAACTTCGGCATCGTGCCTTTGACATTTGCCGACCCCAAGGATTACGACTGGCAGGAGCAGGGGGACAAGCTGGAGGTGGCCGGGCTGACCAACTTTTTGTCCAGTTCGGCGGAGACGATTGAAGTTCGCAACGCCACCAAGCACCGGAACTTCCAAGCAAAGCACGGCTTTACGGAAAGGCAGAAGCAGATACTTTTGGCCGGCGGACTGTTGAATTTCACCAAGGGGCAAGCGGCCTAAAATTGTAAGGGCGAGGCATGCCTCGCCCCCACGGAACACCCCCGGCCCTTCGGGCCCCATCCCCCCTGGCAAGGGGGACAAAAACGACTATTGAGAAAATCCGCGCATGCGGGCAGCAGCATACGGAGCAAACAGGGTTGCAAGCAGCACAAGTATCCAGACGCGCCCCTTGAAAACGTCGTAGTCCGCCAAGAGTTTTTCCCACGGGTTTTTGAAGAGGTAGTGCCCCGCGCCGAATTCGAACAAGACCGTCAGCACCAGCCAGAAAAAGCCAAGCCCCAAGGCCTGCTGCGCGGAAGCGGGATGAATCCAGCCGATAAAAAACCAGGCCACGGCAAAAATCAAAATGCTTAAAGTGACGCTGCTGATAATGTGGGCGGCGCCGTTCCCGACGAGCGGCACCAAGAGGTAATTGCGCACCGTTCCGTTGAGAATGGCCAGCGGAACGAGGATGAGCCAAATGGCAAATGCGCGGAGAAGCATCGGCCGGCCCCTTACCTGACCTGCCGGGCGGCAATCTCCCCCTGCCGGGCGTAGTCGATCGCTTCGGCCAGAATGCGCGCCGCTTCCTGCGGGGCGTGGAAGCCCATCGAGTTTTCGGCGTTGATGAAATCGAGCCGCCACTGGGCCTTGCGGTGAAAAGCCAAGGCCTCCTGCAAGCGGGCATCGGGAACGCCCCGCCCCTTGGCCGCTTTTACGGCATCCATCATCTGCAAAAGCGCCGCCTCGGCCCGGGTCATCAAGTCCCGCGTCCGTTTTTGAATCGTTTCGGCCCGGTCCAAAATCTCCTTCTCCGGGTAATTGTGGCATTGCTGGCAGGCGCGGGAGACATTTAACAGCGGACTTTTGACATGGTGGTCGCTGATTTTTACCGCCCCTTCCCTTTTGTACGGCATATGGCAATCGGCGCAGGCCACGCCGCTTCGGGAATGAATCCCCTGGTTCCAAAGTTCGAATTCGGGATGCTGGGCTTTTAGCACTTGCGCGCCGGTTTCCGGATGCAGCCAGTCCTTCCAGCCCACCTCGTCGTAGTAGGCCTCAATCTGCTCCACGCGCAAGCCGTTCTGCCAGGGATAGGTCACGAGCTTCTTCTCCCCTTTGAAATAGTATTCAACGTGGCACTGGCCGCAGACAAAGCTGCGCATTTCCTGACGGGTGGCATCCCGGTTCGGGTCGTAATCCTTTATCCCTTGACTGGCCTTCAGCGCTTTGATGCCGTTCAAAAAGCCCGGGCGGGTAACGCGAAGCTGCATCGTTTTCGGGTCGTGGCAGTCAACGCAGGCCACCGGATGGCTGACCAATTTGCGGGCTTCAGCCAGAGGCATGGCGCAGATTTTCTCAAACCCGGCCATCAAGTCACCGTTTCCGGCTTGGCGGTACACTTCCGCCATCCCCCCTGCGTGGCACTGCAGACAGGCACCGGGCTGTTTGAATTTTTTGGTCCGCTCGGTCAAATCCTGGTCGGTAAGGGAAAAGAAATGCCCCCGCTCCTCGCGGTAATCGACGCCGAAGGGGTAGCCGGCGAAAATGCGCCTTAACCCCGGGTCGGCCTCCAGCTTTTGAAACGCCTCGCTGCCGCCGTAGCGGGTGCGGGCGGTGTCCACGGTGCGCTTGTAGCCGTCGTACTGGCGGGGGAAATTCTTCCCCCAGAGCGCCGGGTCGACATCCCTTTCGGAAAGTTCGGCCAGCTCAAAAAAATGTTTTTCCGCCTCCCGTTTGCGCTCGTTGATGCTCATCAGAAGCCCGACGACCACAATCGTCGCCAAGGCCACCAGCGCGGTGACGCCGATATAACTCCATTTCGACCCGTTCATTTTTCCTCCTACTTTCGTCCCCCGTGCCCCACCGTGGTGTGACAGCGGACGCACAAAACGCTTTGTTCTTCGGTTTCATCATGCTCGGCAATGTCCTGCACCGTTTTTTCGTGGCAGCTGATGCAGTTGCGCTGCAAGACCATGGCATTGGCCGGTTTGATTCGTATCGGCTCGGGGAAATCCATAAAGGTAAACCCCTTGGAATGGTTGTAGCCGTTTCGCAATTTGGTGACCAGTTTGGGAACGAGGGAATGCGGCACGTGGCAGTCGTTGCAGGTGGCGGCGGCATGGTGGTTTCCCTTCTGCCAGGAGTCGTAGTTGTCCCGCATCACGTGGCAGTTCACACAGGCACGGGGGTCGTTGGACAGGTAGGAAAGCCCCTCGGCGTAGTGAAAGGTGAAAGCGGAGAGCCCCAAAAAAACGCCGGCGAGCATGGCGAGGAGAATCCTTTTTCCCATTGAAAGATTACGAACCGGCCGCCGCCGGTTTTCCCTCCACGGCGATGATTTTTCGCACCATCCAGACCACCACCCCTACGCCGAAGATGAACAAAAGCAGGAACAACGCGATTGGCGAAAGCTGCATTTTGACCGGTTCGGCGGTGACGTCCAGAAATTGCTTCAATTCCAGATTCTGAACCAACTGACGGCTTACGGCATTCAGCGCCAAAACAACTAATTGCATGAGCGCAACCAGCAGGGCCGCGCGTTTGCTTACCGATTTGCGGAACAGCCACAGGCAAACCCAGACCAGCCCCGGGCCGATGGCGGTAAGCAGGGTCAAGATTCCGAGCGGAATTGCAAACATGGTTGCTTTGATTTCCGGATGCCAGGTGCCGAAAACATACCAAGAGCCGAAGAGGGCGAACCAGACGGTGCCAATCGTGTAGATTACCAGCGCGAAAGAACCGGCCCACATTCTATAAGCGTCCGATTCTTTACGGGCAAAAACTCCCGCATCCACGAAGGCGTAGGCGCCGGTGGTGGTCAGGGCGAGCCCGAACATCATGAGCCAGCGGGGCAAAAGGGTGGCGTCGGCCGTGTTCAAAGCCGTTCCCAAAACGGCCCCCGCAACGCCGGTCTTTTCCGCCAATTCGGGCCAGCCGCCCAGATTGGTCATCAAGCTGAAGGCGTTGGAAAACAAAAAACCGATGGCAATAAAGAAAATTGCGGAAATCCATCCCGACGCCTGACGGAAGGGGGTGAGGGTTTGTCCCTCCTTCAAGCCGTAGGCGTAGATGTAGACGCCGTAATAGGCCAGAGTCAAAAGAAGAATCACGGAAAGCCAGAACCAGGCCATCAAAATGGTGGCGGGATAAAAAACCTGGTAATAGGATACCTGCGTGAACAATAAGGGAACAATGCCGAAATTGACCCCCAAGGCCACCCAAAGGGGCATTTGCTTCATCAAGCGGGCCGACCAGATACGGCCGTTCTCCCCCCGTTTCCAGCGCATCAACAGGGCGAGCAAAATTCCGGCATACCACAGGCTCATTGGAATCATATGTAAAATGAATCCCAACACCTTGAAGAAAACCAAAAACCAGTACGGCGCGGGGGAACCGAGGGAACTCGTGGGGCCGATTAGATCGGCGGGATTCACTTTTCCTCTCCGAAATACATCCCGGCCGGATGGGCCGGGGCGATGGAGATCAGGTATCGGGTCAGAAGCTCCGATTCCTCCGGCGTTCCGGCCCAGGGGGGCATAAAGAAGTGCATTTTTTCCGGCTCGCGGGAGACCGTGCGAATCATCTCCACCGTCCAGCCCCGCATCAGGTGGGAGGCCGCCGACATGCCGTTTTTGGCGGCGTGGCAGTTGTTGCAGGCGTACTGGAAGAGCATTTCACCCAGTTCGACTTGGTTTGATTTGGGAAGTTCAAGTAATTTTGCCTCGTTGATTTTTCCATCTTCGAGTGTTTGCGGAAAGCGGGCCGCCACATGCGCGCGCAGCCAGTTGCCGCTTTCGAGATAGCCGTTGGCCTTCAACGCCGGGACTTCCTCGGCCAGAACCTGATTTCCCAAGACGACGTTATAGACAATGAACGGCTTGCGCACCGCTTCGCGCACGAACTCGCCGGTGGAAAAAGCGGCAAGCCCCATCACGAAGAGCACGATGGCAAAACCGGGGGTGAGCCAGCCCGGATTTTTGTACGGCCCGAAGTAAAGCAAAAGAAAAACCCCGATGGTCAAGGCGAAAATTATCGCCATCATGATGTTGAGCGTGCTGGCGGCCGCCAGGGCCGCCTGGGCCGATTCCGGCAGGTAGAGAAACCAGCCGATCCCGCCGAGGACAATCAGGATTGAACCCAACAGGGCCGGGCGGGCGGAGCGGGCGGCAATCAGGTCCCGCATCGCCGGGTCCTTTACTTTAAAAGCGGCGTGCAGATAGACATAGAGGGAGGCCAAGAGGAACGACCCGCCCGTGCGGGAGAGAACCTGCGGCACAAACTGCGGGTTGAAAAAGCCGGTCCAGAAGTCCTTGTCCTGCGGCCAGCTTCCGGGATGGAGCATAAAGGCGGTGATGCCGGTGATTAAGACCAAGCTTATCCAAGCCGAAGCGGCGTAGATCCAGCCGACTTGAGTGTGCGTTTTGGCATCCAGCCGCCCCCAGTAGTAGAAGAAAATGAACGCCGAGACAACTTCCAGAACGAAGAAAACATACTCCATCGCCCAGCCGAAAACAAAAGCGTGAATGAGCGTTTCGGTGGCCAGAGGAGAAGCCAGCCCGATGGTCCACCAGATGCCGACGCCAGTGATGGCGCCGTACACCACGGTGATTAGAATGAAAAACCAGGCATGCTGGCGCAGATAGGAAAGATAGTTGGTGTTTTTGGTCTTGTAGGCGAAGCTGGTTTCCACCGCCAGAAAAAGCCCGCCGCCGACGGCGTAGTGGGAAACCAAAACGTGCAGGACGGCAATTATGGCGATGAGCATCGGCGCATTGAGGAACGGAACATACCACCAGGGGTAATGCACGCTTACTTCTCCCTCCGCGCCGGCATCACTCGTATATATAATAAAAGGTCAGCCGCAAGGCCACATCCGCATCCTTTTTCAAGCCGGCCGGGCTTTTGTCCGAGAAACTGTTCAGCCAGAAATTCGGCATGAAATGGACGTTTTTGACCGGCATGAAATCCAGCCCGGTAACAAAGAAGTATTCATTGAAGCCGGAATCGGTCACCTGCGTGTTCGGATTGAAAAAATCGAAGCGGCCAAAGGCGGCGAGCTTTTCAACCAAGGGGACGGGTCCCCGGGCAAAAAAAGCGATGCCGAAGGGGGTTTTGTCAGCCCCGGCACTGCCTGCATTTTCCTGGGTTTGATACACCGCCTCCACCCCGCCGGTCAAACGGGCCGTTTCATAGGCCGCAAACCCCTTCAAGGTGGAAATATTTTTATCCGCCGCCGGCTCGTAGTCGCCGTACGCCTCCAGAACCATCCCTTTTACCGGCTTGGCGGAGAACGCCCCGTAAAATTTTTTGTACTTGTTGGTCTCCGCTTTCTGCCCCGTGCCGTTGCCAATCATAAAGCCGTAGCCGTAGCGGCCGGCGGCGTCAAAATTCCCGCGCAGCACGATTCCCAAATCCGAAGCCCCGCCCAACCCCCCCATACCGCGAAAGTCGGCTATGGTTTTTTCCACCGAGCGGTAGTTCCAGACCTTTTCCGTAAGCCAGCTCCAGGTCGGCGCCGGATACAGGCCGATGGCGGCGTTGCACCTTGGGATGATGTTTTTCCACTCGACGTAGGCGGCCTTTAAAAAATCGCCGAATTTCCCGTCGGGCATCGGCGATTTGTCGTTCACTTCCAGCATGAAGCGGGAGAAAAACTTTTCGCTCAAAGTATGGTCGTAATAGAGCTGCAACCGGCGGAACTGGAAGGCCTGAAAGTCCTTGGCCACCGTGGAATACTGCGAAGGGGAGGCCTCGACAGCATTGCCGTGCAGTTTGTAAAAATAATCTCCGAAGGCGTATCCCCAAACTTTTCCGGCCGGTTTTTCCTGTGCCCAAAGAGATGGGCAGGCAAACAGGCCGAGAAGGATTACCACTGTAAATTTAAACCAACGCGCAGGCATAGAGCGCTCCTTTCTTTTGTAAGGCAAGATATTCAAGATTACCGATCGGGAAAGCTTTTTTAGAGAACGGCCACTCCCCGCGCTTCGGCCCAGCGGCAGGTGAGCTTGGCCAACTGTTTTTCGTCCAACACCTGCCGGGCGCGGGGGAAAAGGATGCGCTCCTCCTTGGCAAAATGTTCGCGGGCCGATTCGATGGCGGCCAGCACCTGGTCCAAGGCCTCCGTTTTCCGCGTGCAGGACTCCACCCCCAGAAGAGCCCCTTCGATCCCCCTGTGCTCCCGCTCCATCACCTGCAGGGGGCGCCGCAGGAACCGATCCGATTCCAGCAGGGGAAAAAGGAGTTTGTCTTCGAGTTTGGCGTGGGAGATGAGGGCATCGGCCAGCGGCCGGGCCAGCTTCTGCACGTCCTCGAGCGTCCGGGCTTGACGGGTCGATTTTTCGTACCAGTCAAACAGCGCGTAAAAAACGCCGTGTTCTCCCAACAAGCCGTCAATGATATCCATCCCGTTTCTCTTTTTCCAAACCTACCGGTTGCGCACAATCCAGCATCCGCTTCCCTCCGCGCGCGGAACGGTGACGGGCCGCCCTTCGGCCAGCTCCAGCACGGCGTTTTTCAAATAGGCGTTTTTGATTTGCCCCAAATTTTCCACCGAATCGTCAATCGGGCCGGAATAAACCACCCGTCCTTTTTCATCCACCAAAAAAACCTCCGGCGTTTTTCGGGCGCCGAATTTTTTCACCAGCCGGTTGGTGGAATCGACGATGTAATCCAGCTTGAAGCCGATTCCCTTGAAGAAGTGTTCAATCAGTTCCACCGACTCCCCCTTATTGGGGAAGACCGCCACCAGCTTGATATTCTTTTTGGGGGCCAGCGACATCAGTTCCATAATGGAGTGCTTGTGGGCGTCCGTGCAGGGGCAGAGGGAACCCAAAAAGAAGTAGACCGTTCCCTTCCCCTCTTTTGCAAGCTGCTTCTCCCCTGGCCGGACAACCGCCTCCGACTGGAAAGAAGCGGGCCGATTCTGAAGCGGGAAACTGACGGCTTTGGGATTGCCGCAGCGGTCGATGCTGTCGCCTTTAAGCGAATCAGCTGCCCCGGCCGCTCCGCCCGCCACAGCCGTTGTTGCAAACACAACCAAAACCAAAAGGAAAAGAAGAAAAGGCCGGCGATGCCGTTGTCTTCCGGAAGAGTCCCCCTTCCCGCATCTTTTCATCGCAGTCATTTTCAGATTACCGGCCTTTCTTCCGCCCCGCTCCCGTTATTTCATCGCCACTTCGTCGCCGGAGGCGTCAATCAAACCGGCCGCCCCGGCTTCCACATCGGCGAATTCGTGGTCCACGAAGGTGTAGATCCCCTTTTCCGGCACGACGAACTCCACGATGGCGCCGCCGGAGGAGGGGAGCATGATGGTTGCCGCGCCGCGCATTTCATTTTGCGGATGCCCTTCCATCCAAACCCGGTCAAACAGGGTACCCACGACGTGGAAGCTGGAGGTGCCGCAGGGGCCGGCGTTCAACACGTACAAACGGACGCGCTCGCCCGCCTTGGCCTTCAAGGGCTCCTTGACGTGACGGAACGGCTGGCCGTTGAAGCAGACGAACATCGGCTCTTTTTTCTTGGCGGTGGCCATATCGGTGACGTACATCCCGGATTTCAGCTTGGCCAGATAGAGTTCGGACTGGAAGACAGCATACTCACGGTCCACCTTGGTGGGGTAGCCGTCCTTCGGCTCCACGATGGTCATCCCGACCATTCCGTAAATCATATGCTGCAGAATGGCCGGCGAGCCGCAGTGGTACATATAGACGCCGGGATAGTTGGCGGTCCATTCAAACTCGATGGTGGCGCCCGGAATCACCTCGCGGTATTTGTCCTTGGGATTGACCATCGCCGCATGGAAGTCGATGGAATGAGGCGACGGCGGGGAAATGCCGACCGTCTCGTTGGAGCGGTTGGTCATTTTGAAATAGACCTTGTCCCCTTGCCGAACATGCAGAACCGGACCGGGATAGGCGCCGCCGAAAAGCCAGCCGACGAATTTGATGGTATCGTTGACAACCACTTCGGCATGATTTACGTCGATGCGCACGTGATGTTCGGTGGCGTTCGGCACCGGCTTCACTTCCGGCGCAATCGACAAAGCCGCTCCTTCGTACAGCGGCCCGGAGGCCGGCTCCATCGACATTTTGGATTCCGGCGAGCCGTACACCATGTTTTTGGTGTCGTCGCCACTGGCACTTCCGCCGCAGCCGGCCAGCGCGAAAATCCCAAAGGCGGACAACGTTGCCGCCAGAAGAATTTTCGCCAATGGATTGATGCTCTTCATAACTCCTCCTTGGTTTGTGGTTTTTGTACTGTTTTTCCTTCTTCGTTTATGTCTTTTCGCAACGAGGCCTTTTTGCTGCCGTTGTCGTTTCTTTTACGGGAAAGCATTTCCGCCGCCTCCGCCACGGAAATAGAGGCCAGTTTGGCCACCACATCCCGGCGGGTTTCAACCCAGTAGTCGTGGAAGGCGCAGGTGGAATCCCCCGGGCAATGCTTGGATCCGTCCAATACGCAGACCCCTTCGTCCACCGGGCCGTCATAGGCCCGCACCACATCCAGCAAGCTCACCTCTCCAGCCGGGCGGGCCAGCGAATACCCCCGTTCAGCCCCCAAATGGGAGCGTAAAACGCCGGCGCGGGTCAGGGTTTGAAGAATTTTGGCCAGAAACAAAGTAGGGATTTTGGTCTTCCGGCTGGCCTCTTCGCGGGGGATTATGGCCCCGACCGGCCGCGTGGAGAAATAGACCGCCACCCGCAGGGCATTCTGGCATCCTTTGCTTAAAGGCAGTATTTTTATCATTTCAATCTCTTCGGAGGAGTTGCCCACTCCTCTGACTCCTCTAATATAGGAGTATCGGCGGGCTTGTCAAGAAAAATTACGGGAATTTTTAATTGGCGGCTTTTACGATCGGCAATTGGCCGGGGCTTTTCTGAAGGGGAGCCGTTGAAACTTCAGCCGGGCTGTTTTTCGGCTTCCACGGAGGCGGCTTTCTCCCCTTCCGGACGGTGCGCCCGGCCGGTCATCCAGGCCCAGTTCATCGGGTAGACCCCCGGCTTGAAGATGACCGCGTAGAAGTGCCAGACGAAGATGGCCAGCGTCGCCAGGACCGCTTCGTAAAAATGGATGGCGGTGGCGACGTCCGTGGACCATTTGGGCAGGAAGCGCAGGAAAAAGTCCTGGAACCAGAGAACGAAACCGGTCAGGGCCATTATAATCCCCCCCCAAACCAACGCCCAGTACTCCGATTTTTCGACGTAGCCGTAAGCCGGTTCCGGGGCGGGCAAAGGGGCTCTGCCCAGATAATACTTCAGGTTTCCGACCAGTTGGGCCAAGTCCGCCTTTTTCGGCATCAAGGCGAAAATGAAGCGCCGGCCGGACTTTGAGAAGAGAACATGCCCGAGGTGCAGGGCGCCGTCGGCCAGAAAGAGGACGGCAAAAATCCGGTGCAAAAGGGAGCGCAGCTCCTCATCCTCGCCGAAAAGCCAGGAAAACTGCTCCGGGTAGGTGAGGGCAAAGCCGGTGAAGGCCAGCCCGAAGAAGCTGACGAACAGACCGGCGTGCTGGATGCGCTGCCAAACGGTGAACTTTAAATAGAAGTGCGGGCCGGTCGTTCGCCAGCTTCCCCAAACCGAACGGAGCCAGTCCGCCGCGTTGTGCAAAAGCATTCCGCCGATGACAACCACAATCAAAACGATATAGATGGCGGTCACCCAGCCGACCACCTTGGCGCCCGTATCGCCGTCGTGCGTGGAGGAAAGGACGTGGATTTTCCCTCGCGCAAAGTTTTCCGACGCCCCCGGATGGCAGCTGCCGCAGGTGGTCGCCAGATTGGCCGGATGGATGAGGGAACGGGAGTCGCTGGAGGGATAGATGTTGTGAATCCCGTGGCAGGAGGCGCAGTTGGCCACCACATTGGAGCCGAAACGGGAGGCGAGCCCATGGTAGCTGTCCAGATAGGTGGAGATCCGCTTGGCGGGCAGGCCGTACTCTTTGGAAAGCCCCTCGCTTTCGTGGCATTGGATGCAGGTGGTGCGTGCCAGGGCCTGCGCGGCAACCGGCGAGGCCGGGTCGATTACTGTTTTGATGGTGTGGATGCCGTGGCAGTCCGTGCAGGCCGGCGAGCGGGAAAGCCCGGCCTTCAAGGCCTGGCCGTGGATAGAGGCGGTGTATTCCTCGGCAACTTTGCCGTGGCACTGGCCGCAGGTCGCGGGGACGTTCGCCTTGAAAATGGTGGACTGCGGGTCGCTGGGGGGGAGCAAATCGTGGCTTTTGTGGCAGTCCGAGCAGACCGCCGCCTTTTCATCCCCCTTTTCCCTTGCCCGGCCGTGCACCGATTCCTTGTAATTGAAAAACGGCTGGGCGGAGAGGATGCCGGTCTGCTCCGCCACGAATTTCAAATCGCCGTGGCACTTTCCGCACAAGTCCGGAATGTTACGGCGGGCGGTCGGGGAGGCGGGATCGGAAGCGGGCCGAATGGCGTGCGGCGTATGGCAGGAGACGCAGGTGGGGGATTGCAAATTCCCCTTGGCACGGGCCGTGGCGTGCACGCCGCGGCCGTACTTTTCCACCGTTTCGGCATGGCAGGAAGAACAATCCACCGGTTTCAACTTTTCCGGGTGGGGGATTTCGGTGATATCGGAATGGCAGTCCGTGCAGCCGAAGCCGCCGTGCACGGAGCTTTCGTATTTCTTCAGGTCAACAAACAACGGGACTTTCTGTCCGGACGGCCCCGTTTTGCTCAAATCGGCGTCTGAATGGCAGGAAAGGCAGTCCTCGTTGCTTATGCCCTGACTCCAGGCGAATGCGGTCAAAGTCAGAACAAAGAGAGCCGCCAGCCCGGCTATCGGTTTTCCGGTCAAACGTTCAAAATCGAGCGTGCGAAACCGCCCAACCCGTCCGCCTATGCCTCTTTTCTTTTTCACCGGTATCCGAATATCTGCGCCCAGATAATAAGCAAAACCAAAATAATTCCAATCGAGAGGGCCGCCCAGCCGAAGATTTTCATGGTCTTGACGACCACCGGCGGCAGCGGGTCCACCAAGCGTTTTTCCAGCTCGCCGGAGGCCACCAGTTCCTCGTATTCCCGGGGGCGGTCGGCTTTCAACTCCTCCACGGGGACCCGCCCGGTGAAAATCACCGTGTCCATCGGGAACTTGTCCGGCCGGAAGTGGGTGTTGAAGAAATGCACGGTGAAAATGAACCCGACCGCCAGAAGCGCCTCGTCCGAATGGATGATGGTGGCGACGTTGATAAACCAGCCCGGGATCAAATGGGTGAAGAACTCCGGAAACCAGAGCACCAGGCCGGTCGAGCCGATAATCGTCACTCCCCAGAAAACGGCGAAGTAGTCGAACTTTTCCCAGTAGGTCCAGCGGCCGTAGGCCGGCCGGGGTCCCAGCCCCAGAAACCACTTGGTGGTCTGCCAGAACTCCACGGCGTCCCGCTTATTCGGCAGCATGGAGCCGGCGCCGGTCAAAAATTCCTTCCAGCTCTTCCCCTCTTTTCTTTTTCTCCGGACCAAATCAAAAATATGAGCGGAAAAATAGAAGAAGGTTATCAGGGCGCAGATGCGGTGGATGTAGCCGGCGGATTCGAAGCCGCCCAAAATGCGGGATAAAAATTGCGCCCAGCCCAGATAGGAGAATTTCAGCATCATCCCGGTCAGGGCCAGCCCCAGAAAGCTGATGATGACCAGAACGTGCAGCCGGCGGGGGAGCGAGTCGAACCGCAGGTATTCCTTGCCGTGGGGCTGGACTTCAAGCTTTCTCCTATGCTTCAGGGCCTGAAAGGAGCGGGGGAGCCACAAAAGCGTGTGCACCCCGAAGAAACCGAAGGTGCCGACCAAAAGAAAGGTCATAAACCAGAAGGTGTAGAAAAGCACCGGGTATTTTTTCCGGTCGTGGTGGGTGGCGTGGGTCAAATAGCCGGCGAAGCGCCGGTGCGAACCGGGATGGCACTTCCCACAGGTGGCCACAATGTTCTGCCGGGACAGGTGCGAGGCCGGCTCCCAGGGGGGGAGGATGTCGTGCGCGCCGTGGCAGTCGTAGCATTTCGCCGCCGCCGTGTACCCCAGTTTGGAGACCTTGCCGTGGAAGGTGTCGAAATAGCTTTCCGCCACATCCTGGTGGCAGCGGCCGCACTGGTTGATGATGCCCAGTTTGAACCCCTCTTTATCCGTGCGGGTAATCGTGTGCGCGCTGTGGCAGTCGTGGCAGAGGGGGAGCGGCTTGTCCGTTTGCGCCCGGCCGGGAAAGTGAATGCTTTTGGCAAACTGCTCGTAAATGCCGTGGTGGCATTGGGCGCAGGTTTCGGCGATATGCTTGCGGCTGACGCTGGAAGCGGTGTCCGCGCTGGGAAGTTCGTGGTGGGGGGTGTGGCAGTCCGTGCACATGGCGGTGACCACCAGCCCGCTTTGCAAAAGCCCCTTGCCGTGAATACTTTCCACATAGTTCTTGACCACCTTCTGCTTCTCCCCTGTCAGGCGCAAGGCCGCCTTCTCCCCCTCCCGGTGGCACTGCCCGCATAGGTCCGGCACGCGGGTAGGATAGGTGGGGGAGTTCGGATTGCGGTGCTCCTTGATTCCGTGAACGCCGTGACAATCCCGGCAGAACGGCGCGTTCGGGTCTCCCCGCTCGTTCAATTTCCCGTGCGTGCTGGCGGCGTAGGTTTGCACCACCTCGGCATGGCAGGTGGAGCAGTCCACTTTGGTTTTTATCGTGGCGCAGGGGCGCTTGTGAGTCGGGCTCGCGCCCGTGTGACACTGGGCGCAGGCCGTGTTGCGATGGATGGAGCCCTTCACTTCCAGCGTATCCACGAAGAGCGAAACCCGTTTGCCGTCCCGCTGGGTGAACAACTTCGGGTCGGAATGGCATTTCAAACAGTCCCGGTCCGCCATCCCCAGTTCGTAAAATACCTTGCGCACCCGGTGTGGGGCGTGGCAGTCCACGCAGACCGGCACCTGGTTGGGGGCTTTTTCCCAGAGTTCCCCGCGGATTACCTTTTGATGCACCTGCTCGATCATTCCGTGGCACTTTTCGCAGGTTTTGGGGACGTTCTCGCGGAATATGCTGGAACGGGGATCGGTGTGGGGCAGGATGTTGTGCGAGGTGTGGCAGTCCGTACAGACGGCGGAAACAGTCAACCCCTTTTTGAAAAGCCCCTCCCCGTGGATGGAGACGGAGTAATGGGTGAGAATGCTGTCCTGCGGGATGTCGTAGGTGCGGCTGACCTCGGTACCCTCTTTGTGGCAGCGGCCGCAGAGGAATGGAACGTTGTAGCGCCGCACCCTTGAATCGGCGGCGTCCGCTTTTTTTATGTCGTGGGAGCCGTGGCAATCCCAGCAGCGGGGGGCCAGCCGGGCGCCGGAGCGGACCGCCCGGCCGTGCAAACTCCCGTCGTAAATTTTTTCCACGTCCGAATGGCAGCCGCCGCATTGCGGCGGCGCCGGATTCTCCTTGTGGGGGATTTCCGTGCCGGCCAGATCGGCGTGGCAATCGACGCAACCGAGCGAAGCGTGTACGGAGTGCTCAAATTTCTTTGGTTCAACAAAGAGGGATTTGCTTCTTCCATCCGGCAGCGTCTTGGAAAGTTCCTTGTCCTGATGACAGGCAAGACAGTCCTCGTTGGAGGGGCCTTGGGCGAAGGCGGAAGGGAAAAAGCCGAACCCCGCGAAAAAAAAAGCCCCGAAGAAGATTCGTTTCTTCAGGGTCTTCATAATCGGCGCCTACGCTTTCAAACTATCGAATGGGAAGCGTCTCGATGACCGGTTTGGGGTTTTCCTCATCCACAGCCAAAAGGGAATGGCACTGGTCGCAATCCTGACGGATCGACTTCCCTTCCTTTGATGTGTGGTTGTCATCGTGGCAGCGCCAGCAGCCCGGAAAATTCTGGTGGCCGATGTTGTTTTTGTAGGTCCCCCAGGTAATCTTCATTTTGGGAAAGATGTTATTGGCGTAAATTTCGGCCGTCTTCTCCGCCGCTTTCAAAACATCCTCTTCCCAAGCCACGGCCAAGGCCGGATAGTTTTGTTTGTAGTAACCCACCAACCCCCCTTTGATTTTCGCCAGGGCAGCGGGCTTGTCCGGATACTCGGCCTTCAAAAGCGCGACCGACACTTTTTTCAAATATGGCAAATTCGGGTTCATCTGCCGCGCCAGCATCGCCTCATCCACGGCCTCTTCCGGAAGCCGGTAGATATGAGTGGGACGGTTGTGGCAGTCCACGCAGTCCATCGTCCGCACGGGAAGCTTGGCCAGCGAATCCGGGGAGGGGTTGAAGTCCGGCGTTTTGTATTCGGTGACGTTTCCCCACAAATCCTTCAGCCGCACCCAGGGGATCACCTGCCGTTCGGAATCGGTGGCGATGTAGGTGATTTCGTTGGCGATATTCATATGCCAGTGAATCCCCTCGGCGATGCCGGTTTTTTTGTCCCCCCCGCCGGTGCGCAGAAGCAGGACGGTTTTGAGCGGGGTGTTTTTTTCATCTTCCGAGAATTTGGTGATCACCCGCAGCTGCTCGCCGTGGAACTTCTGCGGCCAGTGGCACTGCTCGCAGGTTTCGCGGGCCGGGCGGAGGTTGGCGACCGGCGTGGGGATCGGTTTTTCGTAGGTGTTCAGCATGACGGCAAACACCTGCCGCACGCCGGAGATTTTGCTCTTGACGAACCAGGGGGCCCCCGGCCCGATGTGGCAGGAGACGCAGGCCACCCGGGAATGGGGGGACAGGGAGTAGGTGACGAACTCCGGCTCCATCACCTCGTGGCAGACCTTGCCGCAGAAAGTCACGGAGTCCATGAACTCCACCGCCTTGTAGGCGGCCGTGGACAGCACGGAAAGGAAAATGGCCAAAACGGCCACCAACCAGGAAATCCGGCGCCGCAAATCCGGCCGATTCAGGTCCAGTTCGATTCGCGGCAGGGCCAGCTCCCGCGGGAGCCCCTTCTGGAGGTGCTGCCGGCGCCGCTCCAGGGCCAGCCCGACCGGAATCAAAGCCACGCCGACGATCAAAATGGCCGGCAGAATCAAATAAACCAGAATTCCGATATAGGGATTGATGTGAAAACCGAGGATGTCGATGGCCAGAATGGTGATAATTAAGGCCGCCGAGACGAAAGCGGCCAAAAGGCCCGAGAAACTGACCAGGTTGCGCGAGATTCGCGAAAAAAAGCCTTTCATGACTGTCGGGCCCCTTCGGCCGCCAGAACGGCGGCCGGCTTTTCATTCTTTTTCGTTTGAACAACTGATTTTTTCATATCGTACTTTCGGCCCCCATATAAACAAGTGCGGGGCAGGGCTGTCAAGATTTGACCGAAGGATTTCCCCTTTCCCTGTCCAGCTTGCGGATTTTCAGCCACAAGCCGATGCACAAGAACAGAATCAAAACGCCCGAAAAAATCAAGCCCTTGCGGCGGATTTCGAGGTCTTCGAGCGAGACGAGCGAGGCCTTCTTTACCCGTTCCGCCTTCGTCATGCCGTCCTGAATCAAGGCCCGGAAATCGGCCAGATTGAAGGCATGCAGTTCCGAGCGGGAATGGACGATGACGTCCTCGCAGGCCCGCAAATCAAACTTGGTCAACCCCACCTTGACGCCCGCCACCTCCGCTTTTTTCACCAGCCCGCGGGCTTCTTCCGTTGCAGCCTTCAGCGAATCGAGCAACGCCTTGAAAACCGCCGCGGTTTCGTATCCTTTGCTCCCGGACTTGTGGCATTGGACGCAGACCGCCCCTTCCCCCACGCCCAAAAATTCATCGGTCGGCGGAAGCACTTTGTGGTTGCCGTGGCAGGCGGCGCACTGCGGCAGTTTTGCCTTTTGGAACGGCTCCTTGTGAGGGGATTTTTCAAACAAATCCCGGTTGGAGGGGTGGCATTCCCCGCAGGCCCCCGCCACGTCCGAAAGCCCCGGCGGGGAGGCCCCGTGGTTGCCGTGGCAGTCCGTGCAGGCCGCCGCGGACAACTCCTTTTTTTCCAAAAGCAGCTTTCCGTGCACGCTTTCCAAATAATCGTGATACTGGTTGGTCGGAATTTTGTAGGCGGCCATTCTTTTTTTGTCGGCGTGGCAGCCGGCGCAGGTCTTGGGAACATTGGTCTTGAAAACCGGGGAGCGGGTATCGGTGGGGCGCAGAATACCGTGCACGCCGTGGCAGGAGATACAGGTGGCGACGTTGGTGTCCCCCTTGGCCAGTTGCTTTCCGTGAACGGAGGTTCTGTACTGCGCCAGCTGGTCGGTGGGAAGTTTGGGGTTATAATGCTTCATGTATTCCACATCCGAGTGGCAGCGGGCGCAGAAGGAAGGAATTTGCTGCGGTTTGGGAACGCCGATGAATCCCCTGGCCGGACTCATTGACAAATCGGGGTCTTCCTCCTTCGGGTCGCCGCCGTGGCAGCCGGCGCAGGAAATTCCCCGCTGGTAATGCACGTCCGCTTCGATATGCAAGGTGGGCGTCTTAAGATTTTCCTCCATCTGCCGGTGGCATTCGAGGCAGGTGTCCTGGGCCCGGGCCGAAAAGATAAGCAAGCCGGTCAGTGCCGACGCGTAAGAACCGGTTCGGACGAATTTTTTGAACCAACGCTTCATTTTGTCGCCGGCCATAGATATCCCAGAATCGTAAACACCACCATATAGACCACCACCCCCCAGCCAATGCGGCTAATCCAGCGGCCCGAGCGCCCGGCCGGATTTTTGTCCAGAAGCGGAACGAAAAGCAAAAGAATGCCTCCCACCGTGAAGGCGGCGATTCCCACCAGTTCGCCGGGAATGAACAAAATTTCCGCCGGCAGAAACTTCAGGGTCTGGAACATGAAGACGAAGTACCATTCCGGCTTGATGCCGGCGGGGGCGGGGGCCAAGGGATCCGCTTTTTCCCCCAGTTCCCACGGAAAAATGGAGGCCAAAACCACCAGTAAAAGAAGCGCCAAAAGCCAGCCCAACAGGTCGCGCAAAAGAAAATGGGGAAAAAAGGGGATGCTCTTTTTATTCGGGTTATTCTCGAGAGCGGGCGGTACGCTCATCCCCTGCAGTTGCACCAAAATCAGATGCAAAAGCAGAAGAAAAGTGGCCGCCGCCGGCAAAATCGCCACGTGGAAACCAAAAAATCGGGTCAAAGTGGCACCCGACACTTCCTCCCCGCCCCGCAAAAACACCAGGACGGAATGCCCCAAAATTGGAATCTGTCCGGCGATGTCCGTTCCAACCTTGGTGGCAAAGTAGGCCAGTTTGTTCCAAGGGAGCAGGTAACCGGAAAAACCGAACGCCAGACATAAAAACAAAAGAAAGGATCCCGAAAACCAGGTGAGCTCGCGCGGTTTGCGGTAGGCCTTCATGAAAAAGACCGAAAACATATGCACGAAAAGCGCCCCGATGAGCAAATTGGCCGACCAGGAATGCAACGAGCGGATGAGCCAGCCGAACTTCACCTCGGTCATGATAAACTGCACGGATTCGTAGGCCGCCTCGGCGCTGGGCCGGTAGTAGAGCAAAAGCAGAATGCCGGTGGCGATCTGAATGGCGAAAAAGAACAAGGTCATTCCCCCCGTGTAATACCAGAGGGAATGCTTATGGTCGGGAACCGTTTTTTTCTTGATGAGATAAATGAGCGGCGCCAGATCGACCCGCTCGCCGACCCATGAATAGAGGGCGGGGAAAAGCCGCATCCTACGCCCCGCGGCTGGGGCTGACGATTACGTTGTCGCCCGATAGGGTGACCGGATATTCGGTGAGCGGACGGGGGGGCGGGCCGGCGACGTTTTTGCCGGTCAAATCATAGTGGCCGTTGTGACAGGCGCACCAGATGTGGCCCAAATCGGAGCGGTACTGCACGGTGCAGGAAAGATGGGTGCAGACGGCCGAGAAGGCCTTATACTCCCCTTCGGCGGTGTGCACCAGAATCCCCGGGCTGTCGCCAAGGGGAAAAATCTTGCCGGAGTTGGGGGGGAGTTCCCCCGTTTTGGCCGCCGTCACCGAGCCGCCGAACGCTTCCGACTTGGCCGGCGGCATCACGAAGCGCAAAACCGGATAAAAAACGGCCCCGAGGAGGGCCAGAAAACCCCCTCCGAGAAAAAAGTTCAAAAACTCCCGGCGGTTCTGTTTGTCCAACATCTGCCCTTTTCCTGCAATCGTTAGGCCGCGCGCCGGCGAACGTCCTGCCGGCCTGGAACATTGAACCGGCCGGAGCCCATCCTGCTCCGGCCGGTCGAAGTACTGGTGTTACACTTATTTGGCCCCTTTGGCGCTGTCCGCTTTGGCACTTCCTTCGGCACCCTCGGACTTGGCCGGCTTGCCGGGCTTGGTCAAACTTTTCACGTATGCCAGCACCGAGTCCATCTCCGCAGCGGAAAGCTTTGCCTTGAAGGCGGGCATTTTCCCTTTTCCGTCCGTGGTGATTTTTTTCCAGGCCGCCAAAGTATCGGCAGTTGCCGCCACTTCACCCCAGTTGCGGATGGTGGCTTTCAACATCGTGGCCATTTTGGCCACTCCTTCCCCCTGCTTGCCGTGGCAGGAGGCGCATTTCTTGGTGTACACCTCCTTGCCGGAGGAAACGGTCTTGCCCTCCTGCGCCCAAACTCCGGCCGCCAAAAGCGCCAAGCCGGCAACGGCGACGATGATTCTTTTATTTTTCATTGTCTCACTCTCTCCTTTCCAGTTTATACCCCCGCCTAAAACGCGTAACTCAATTTCAAGGCCATAACGTGGGCTTCGTAGTCCGGAACCTGGGCGCCCAGAAAAATGGAGCGGGTGGCGCCGGTGACATTCGTGAAGGGCTCTACCGGGTCGATGGCCCAGTCGGTCTGGATATACTTTTCGTACCAGTAGTCAAATTTAAGGGCCGTTTGACTGGTGATACGGTAAGAAAGCTGCGAACCGAGGCGGTGAAGCTTGTAATAAACGCTGGGGAAGCTCACCGCATCGCCGCTTGGATTCCCGCCTGGGACAAAGGTGGAAATCAACTCGCTTTTGCTGTAAGAAAAACCGTAATTTCCGCCCCACGTCAGCTTTTTGGGCCAGACGTCGGCCGAAAAACCGAAGCCGTAGTTTTCAAACTTGTCCCGCAGAGCGCCGCTCCAGTCGTTGTTGAGCGAGTCGTACCCTACGTTGGAATAAACCGGGCGGTAGCGGGATTCCGTCTCCCCGCGGTTGTTATCCTGTCCGACGTCGCCGAAAAGGGTTAGTCGGGGGACCGGAGTATAGGCAAAATCGACCCCCCAACCCAGATTCCAGAACTTCTGCAAGCCGTAGGCGGCAGCATAATCATCCTGGGCGAAGCTGACGTTTAAGCCGACGTCCACTTTGTCGATGGGGGAAAGCCGGCTGGTCAACTCCACTTTATCCCGCCGCCGGTTATACACGTCGAAGCGGCGCAGTTCGTCCAAGGACATTGCCACGTTGACAACCGCCTCCCCTTCGGGAAACGATTCCTCGAAGAAATGGGGATGGTATTTGGCGGTGTCCGACTTCCTTTCCGAATGAACGTAGGAACTGCGTACGGTGACCCAGTTGGCGGGGCGCAGGTCCAAAGTGCCGGTGTAGATATCCTCGTTGGAGGCCTCTACTTCCCGGTGGTTGCGGCTGATTCCTTCGCGCAGGTAACCGACCGATGCGCGGGCCTGCGGGATGATTTCATAGCCGGCCTCCACGCCGCCGCTTCTTTTGATGTATTCGTACGGCAGGCTGGCCCGTCCGCGGGTGCTCAAACTGGCGTCGTAACCCACATAGCTGGTGAACAAGAGCTCGGGAGTTTCGTTGGCGAATTCATAGAAACGGGCCTTCCCCTTTAACGTCAGTTTTTCCATCGGCCGGGAGGAAATCTGGTAATTGAACACAAAGGTCTTGAATTCCCCTTCCAAGCTGGTGACAATCGTGCCGTCCTCCCGCCGGCGGATGACCAAGCCGGTGTCGGAGATGGCGGAATTGATGGTGTGCGGCAAAAAATCTTCGTTTTGCTTGGCGATACCGTAGCTTACGACCGCCACGCTGCGGGTTTTATACGGGAGATTGTAGGTGCCCGTGAAGGTGAAGTTGTGGGCCGTGTTGTCCGGATAAAGGGCCATCCGTATCCGTCGGGGGGCGCCAACCGAATCGGGTCTGGCCCGGAAGGCATTGTCCCGAATCAAGGTTTCGGTTTTGTTGTTGAAAATCCGCCCGGAATATTCCAGGGCGGCCGAATAGTTCTTGCGGGCCAGCTCGGCGGAGGCGGAAAAACGGTGGGTTTCATAATTGATCGGCTCCGGCAGTTCCACCGCATTGAATTGGATGGCCGTGCCGAACTGCTTTCCCCCCTGTTTTCGTTCATTGATGTAACCGGCTTTCACGGTTACGTCCGACCGGGGTTTCCACTCGGAGACGGCTCCACCCGTGTTGCGCCGGGCCGCCAAATCGAAGGGCTGCGCTCCGGAAAGGTAGCTTTGCAGCTTGGCGGTGACCGCCGCGGTGCTGCCCGTTGACAAGGCGGCCTTGACGCTGTCGGGGAGCGTGAAAACCCCTCCCCCCGCATTCAGGTAAAACTGCCTGGTGGAAGTGGAATAAAGGTGCGGGGTCTGCGACCAGGTGACCTCGTTTTTCCATTTGCGTACCAAGCCGAAGCTCGCCTTGGCTCCCTGGTCGGTTTTTCCCAGCTCGCGCGCAGAAACATTGAGATAGTATTTCCCTTTCGTCAAATCGAAGCCGAAACGGTTCAAGAGCATATGCTCCTCTACCCGCCGGTATTCCTGAAACTTGGCCGAGCCGGGGTTTTTCAATACCTGCCAGAAACCACCTTCAAAGTAGCCGGAGGTTTGGTAGGCCCCGCTTCCCGCCGTCGTGGTTCCTTCCTGGGCGAAAGTGAAGGCCGCCCAGCCGGCCGTCAGTATGGTCAGAATGAGCTTTTTCATCTCCGCCTCCCTATCGCAGAAACATCATCCCGGAGGGATGGTTTGAGCCGTGAATTTGCGAATGGCAGTTTACACAGCCCCGGTCAATGGCGTGCAGCCGGGACTCCGAATATGGCGTGGTGGGATGCCGCGACTCGATATGGCAGCGCTGGCAGAGCCGCGGACGCTTGACCACGAGCAGGTTGTCGTGGTTCGAGCCGTGCGGGTTGTGGCAGGAAAGGCAGTTTTCCCGCACCGGCGGATGCTCCCAGAGCATCGGCCCCGCTTTTTCCGTATGGCATTTTAAACAGTTTTCGTTCGGCGAATTTTCAATCAGCATCGCCGGGTTGGGGGAACCGTGCGGGTTGTGGCAGTCCACGCAGGCCAGCTTCCCCTCCATCAGGGGCATGTGGGAGGATTTTTGGAACTGCATTTTTTTCATTTTATGGCATTCAAAGCAGACCTCCGGCGCGGTCGGCTTGGCCAGCTGGTTTTCCGGGGATACGTTTTTCATCACCGTGTGGCAGTCCACGCAGGCCACCCCGCGCCCCTCGTGCATCGAGCCGGTGAAATGGGTCTGTGCTCCCTTTTCGTGACACTGCAGACAGACGGCGTTCCAGTCCTCGGAACTCTCGCCATCCTCCTTTTTAAAGGTCCAGTGGCGGCCCTTGTCCTCCGGCTCTTCGATGTGGGCCGAGCCGGGGCCGTGGCAGGCCTCGCACATGTTTTTTTCCAACTCCGTCTGGGCGTTTTGCTCCACGCCGAAGTGAACGGTATGCTGGTAGTCGGCCGCTATCTCTTCCGCATGGCATTCCATGCATTTTTCGCTGCCGACGTATTCCCCCTTTACCTCCTTGGGGTCGGAGGCGGAAAGCCCCCAGGCGACGAACGCCACGGCGGCCAGCGCAAAAAAGCCGGAAGAAAACCATTTCAATTTTGTCATGACGCCCTCCTGTCTTCCGATAGATGTGTGTGGTGAAAATTAGCGAGTGACGGGTCTGCCGCCCGTTTCCTGAGGCCCCTCTTCCTATGCGGACTGGAACGTTCCATCAGGTCAACTGAAAATATGATTTGTATCATCTTTCTGTCAAGAAAAATCGAACCGTTTTTCAAACTTTTCATCGGGCCGTGTATCCCCCATCTATCACCAGCTCGCTACCAGTGACGAATTTGGATTCCTCGGAGGCCAGATAGAGAATCCCGAAAGCAATGTCGTCCGGCTCGCCGATGTGGCCGAGCGGATGCAACGAATCAATCATTTTCCGCCCTTCCTCCACGTTGCCGGTCGATTGCAGGTATTTTTCCACCATCGGCGTCCAGATGAAACCGGGGTGGATGGAGTTGACACGGATTTTATCCTTGGCGTAAAACAAAGCGTCCGTTTTGGTCATGGAGCGCAAAGCCCCTTTGGAGGCGTGGTACGGGGGAACGTCCGCGGCGCTGATGATACCGTAAATGGAGGAGAGATTGATGATGCTGCCGCCCCCCGCTTTTTGCAGGAACGGGACCGCGTGCTTGGTGCAAAAAAACGCTCCTTTCACGTTGACCGCCTGCACGCGATCCCACTCCCCTTCCGTGATTTCGTGGGTCGGCTTGCTGACCCCGGCGATGCCGGCGTTGTTGACCAGAATGTCGATCTTTCCAAAAGTTTTGACAACATCAGCAAAAACTTTTTCAACCTCGGATTCCTTCGAAACGTCCAGATGCCAGAATTGGGCCTTCCCCTTGGAGCGTTTGATTTCCTCCACCAGCGCCCGGCCTTCGCTGTCCAAAACATCTGTAACGGCCACCGCCGCTCCCTGCCGGGCCAGAAGCAAACAGGCCGCCCGGCCGATTCCCAACGAACCGCCGGTGACAACGGCTACCTTTCCATCCACGCGTCCCACCTTAGCCCGCCGGACGGACATAATGACAGCCCGCGGTCCGGGATAGAAATTCTGTCATTCGGTCGTCCACTCCTTTCTATTCAATGGACTCACTTTATCCATTGAGTCCAGAAAGAATCTATTTAAGTATCGGCGGCCTGTCAAGCTTTTTTTACTCTTTTCTTTCGATTTCCAGTTAAATGCCGACCGTTCGGGTCGGAATTGGATTAAACGGAAGAGATTCAGGCAAATGTATGGAAGACGGAAAACCGTGCGGCTGGCGAAAACGCTCCCCGGTGAAAACCGACCCTTAAGGGCAATCCATCAGCGTTTTCTTTTGCCGGAGGCCCGCACTAAAAGCACCGGGCAAGTGGCGCCGTGCAGGACCTTGTCGGCGATGCTGCCGAAGGCCCAGCGCCCAAGCCCCGAGCGGCCGTGCGTGCTCATCACGATGAGATCGGCCCGTTTGGAGCGGGCGTAGTCGAGGATGACGTCGGCCGCCGGGCCGACTTTTACCACGGCCTGGGTTTTCAATCTCTTCCACTCCGATCGGCGGGCCACCGAATCAAGATACTTTTGGGCTTCGTTTTTACGGATGCGCTCCACGGCGGCCACCTGCGTGCCGGTGTTTAAAACGTCGATGATCGGCCAGACCGCTTCAATAAACGTTACGCGCGTTCCCGGGGACCGGGTCAGCGGAAGGGCTTGTTTAAGGGCCGCCTCTGCCAGCTTTGAGCCGTCCAAGGGAACGAGGATATGCCGGTATAAGACGTTTGTTTTCATCTCTATCTCCAAAATTTTGTGGTTTTGATCTCTGTTCGTCCGTCAGAAACCTGAATGGAGCTTTTTTTGTCCCCTTCATCCTTTTGCAGATGTTTTAAAAACCACTCCGCTGCCAGCCGGGCCACCTCTTCGAGCGTCCCAGGCTCCTCAAACAAATGGGTCGCCCCAGGAACCACCACGATATCCTTTACAGCCGAGAGCCGTTCGTACGCTTTTCGGTTCAGCCGTATAACCTCGTGGTCATATCCGCCCACAACCAGCAGGGTGGCCGCCGTCACCCGCTCCAAAACGGCAAACGCCAAGTCCGGTCGTCCACCGCGCGAAACCACGGCCTTAATGGTCGGGCCGAGGCGGGCGGCGGCCCGTAATGCGGCCGCCGCGCCGGTGCTGGCGCCGAAATATCCGACGGGCAATTCCTTGGCTGCCGATTCCTCCATCACCCACCGGGTGGCGGCAACCAGCCGCCGGGTAAGCAGCTCGATATCGAAACGGGCCGCATAAACTTGGTCCTCCTTTTCCGTCAGCAGGTCAAAAAGAAGCGTTCCAATTCCGGATTGCCGCAGGATGTCGGCCACGTAGCAGTTGCGCGGACTCTTCCGGCTGCTGCCGCTGCCGTGGGCGAAGAGAACCACCCCGAGGGAGTGGGACGGAAGTACAAGCTCCCCTTCCAAGACGTCGGCATCGATGGGGATATGAACCAGATTTTGCTCTACAAGGGGGGCTATTTTTTTCATGCGGGCTGTAATAAATGGTCTCGAATAAGAGGAGCCACGGAAACTTTTTTAATGCGGCGATCGGGCGGAATTTGCGGGATCGTGTCGGTCACGTAAATCCGTTTCACTCCAAGTCCCCAGAGCTTTGTCCAGAGGTTTCCAGTAAAGATGCCGTGGGTAACCAACACCAGAATTTCCTTTGCGCCCGCCTCTTGGAGGGTCTGACAGCAGGCGACCAAAGTTTCCCCGGTGTCCAAAATATCATCCACAACGACGGCGAATTCCCCCACCTCCCCCTGGAGTTCCGAGGTCACCCCTTGCGCCGTCCGGGTTTTGGTGAAGTAAGCCAGGGGCATCCTCAAACCCAATTCCTTGCGCAAGGCCTCGCAGCGGAAAACCGCCCCTTCATCCGGGGCTACCAAGGTGGCGTCGGGAAGGGCCTGCTCGGTGATGATTTTGGAAAAAAGGGGGGCCGGCGAAAGGGAAACGACGGGTATGGAAAGAAGGCTCTCTGCGCGATGGCTGTGGATATCGACGGTGATCACCCGGTCCACCCCGCTGGCTTGCAAGAGCGCTCCCATCCAGCGGGCAGCCAAACTTCGTTTCGGTTTTATTTTATCCTGCCGGGTATAGGCCAAGTAGGGCAGAAGCAGGGTGAGTTCGCCTGAACGCTGGTGTTTGATGGTATGGGCCAGCAAAAGAATCGACAACAGCCGCTCATCCGGAGGGGCCACCGAACCCAAAATCAGACAATCGCTTCCGGTCACGTCGGCATCAATGGACACCTCCAGTTCCTGATTGGCGAAACGGCTTACCGCAAAGTCCCCCGCCTGCAGGCCCCAGCCGGCGTAAAGCTCGCGGGCCAGTCCGGAAAACTCGGGATACGCAAACAGAATCATCCCACGCTCACCCCTTCCATCATGGCTATGACCTCCTCGTCGCTCACCTGTGAGAAATCGTCGTAGTAGGCACCTATCGCGCCCAGAAAATTGTCGGGCAGATGCACCACCACCACGTCGTCCACCTCTTTTTTCAAACGGGCCACCGTATCAAGAGGTGCGACGGGCACTGCCACGACCAGCTTGGCCGGACGGCGATTTTTGACCGCGAGGAGCGAAACGCGTAACGTAAGCCCGGTGGCGATGCCGTCGTCAACGACGATGGCAATTTTTCCCTCCACGGAAACGGGCTTGCGCTCCCCCAAGTAAAGCCGGCGACGCCGGCGGGCTTCCTCCAGTTTCTCTTTTATTTGGGTCTCAAACCAGGCCGGCTCAAGGTTTCTTTTTTCCTTCTCGTTGTACAGCACCTCCCCTTCCTCGGAAACGGCGGCCACGGCATATTCCGGGCTGTAAGGGTGCCCGATTTTACGGGCGATGACCAAATCCAACGGAGCATTCAAGTAGTTGGCCACTTCCAAGCCGATCGGCACCCCGCCGCGCGGAAGGGCCAAAACCACTACATCATCCCCTTTATATTTGCTCAGCGCTTCGGCCAGCTTCCGCCCGGCATCGGCTCGGTCCGCAAAGCGGGTGATGCTGCTTTGCATCCCCGCCCGGAACTCCCGTCGGGATGGCGGCGAGAAATGGGCAGCGCGTTCATCAGTTTTCATTCTTGCTCCAATCCATCCGAGAGAAGTGGAAAATTGGCCGCCGGAGCGGGGGAAGGCCGCGTGTACGCCGCGACCGGCCCCCGCTTTTCCGAGACCGGAACGTTGTTCCGTTGGGCGGCCATAATCGTCCTCCCTACAGCTGCGCCACCTGCTCGGTCAACTGCCGCACGCGGATACCCTGGTAGGTTTCCACCACCTCGTCGGAGGAAAGATCGGGAATTTTTTTCCCTTCCTTCTTTTCAGCGTGCAGGGTGAGATCGCCGATGGACAAAATTCCCGCCAGTTTTCCGTCCGGGTTCACCACCGGCAGCCGGCGCACCTGATGTTTTTCCATCGATTGCAAGGCCGTATGAATGTCGTCATCCGGGGCGCAGCCGTACACCCGCTTGGTCATGACGTCGCGGACTAAAACATCGGAGGCCCGTTGGTTTCTCGTTCCCAAAGCGATGGCGATATCCCTGTCGGTGATTACGCCAGTCACCCGGTTGTCGAAATCGACGACCGGCAAGAACCCGCAATCGTTCACCCACATCAATTCCACCGCCGAGGCCAGGTTGGCATCCGGACGGCAGTATTTGGGGGTGTTCACCATAATGTCACGGACTTTCATATTAACCTCCTGTCAATTGGGGTTTAGTTTTTTCCGTGGAATTCTCCAGAATCCACGGCGATTCTTCGACATTACGGGGGCGGCCCTTCAAAAATTGGAAACCCGTTCTTGATGGAACTCCGTTCGGAGACCCGGGCTGCGCTCTTTGCCAACGGCCTCCTTCGGTTCGGAATTCAGTTGCTTCTCCCAGAGGCACGGGGGGCCAGATGATAAAATCGATGAAATGGGCGCGGACGTAGCCGGTCACAGCCTCGTTGATTTCTCCGATTTCCACCGCCGCCCGGATGAGAAGGCCCTTCCAAATCGGCCGCTCGGCAACCGAAAGCAGGTAACTGACCGCACTGCGCACCCGTTTTGGCCACTCACTGTCCACGCAAACTTCCCGATGCCGGGTTCTTATGAACCCTTCCAACGGCTGAACTACTCCCAAAAGCGTGATGTCGGCACCCACCATACCCGCCAGACGGGCAGCAACCGGCAAAGCCGCCTCGGCGGCTTCCGAACCGTCCAAAGGCACCAGAATATGTTTGGTCGGCATTTTCCTCCTCCCTTCCGGTTACACGCTGACGTCGCCCAGTGAAATCATCCCGACCGAGCTTCCATCCCGGCCGACCACCGGTAGACGACGCACCCGGCCGGACATTGCGTCCCGAACCCGGAGGTCCGAGGGCTTTTGGTTTTTTCCCGCCAAAGTCATGCAAATGTCCCGGTCGGTAATTATTCCGACCACTTTTCCCTCCTGGTCCACGACAGGGAGCAAACTGCAATTGCCGACGGACATCGTTTCCGCGGCTGTAATCAAGTTGGCGTCGGGCCGACAGTACCTGGGGGTCTCCACCATAATATCACGGACTTTCATCTGTCCTCCTCTCAAGCCGTTTTTTCCGGCTGCCGCAGTGATTTTGTCCAGGGAATGACAATTCCAAGGATGATCGCCAGTTGAAAGGCCGTTTTCCAATCCGGTGTGGCATAGCCGTGGAAGATTACGTTCCAAATCGAGGTAACCGCCACAGTAACAGCGAAAACCACGACAAACGTGAACGCGAAGTCAATCAAGAATTTCTTAAAATTCATCGTCCACTTCCTCCATTTGGCCGCCAGAACGGGGGTCTGCCCCGCTACCGGGTGAAAACCCCCGTTTTCCGAAACCTGCCTGCAGGGGCAGTGTGGCGGCCATTGCTCAACCCCCGTTATGCCGGCACGGCCGGAAACGGCCGTATCCGGATTTCTTTGTACGCTTCCACCACCTCCTCGCAGGCCAGCTCGGGCATTTTCGGGCCGACCCTCACCTCCGCCACCAAGACGATGTCGTCCATCGATAAAATCCCCATCAGTTTTCCATCCCGGTTCACGACCGGCAGCCGGCGCACCCTTCCTTTTTCCATCACCTTCAGAGCGGTATGGATGTCATCATCGGGAGCGCAAATATGAACCTTGGGGGTCATGACCTCCCGCACGGAAACCGAGGAGGCCCTCCGGTCCTTCGTTCCCAAAGCGATGCAGATATCCCGGTCGGTAATCACCCCCACAACCCCCAGTTCATCATCCACCACCGGGAGTATGCCGCAGTCGTGGGACCACATTTTTTCCGCCGCCGCCGCCAGGTTCGAATCCGGATGGCAGAAGGCCGGAGCCTTGGTCATTATGTCACGGACTTTCATACCAGTCCTCCTTTCCTTTTCCCCGCCCCGGCGGACCGCCGGGGCGGGGAATTTGGAGCGGGCTAATCCTCCACCAGAATCGGAATCTCCTTGGATTTGACCTGTTCCGATTTGGGCAGGGTGATTTCCAGTACCCCGTCTTTATAGACGGCTTTCACCTTGCCCGGTACTACGGCCGCCGGCAGGGTGAAGGAACGGGCAAACGAGCCCCAGCTCCGCTCCATCCGGTAGAAGGTTTTTCCCTTTTCTTCCTTGTCCTTTTTCTTTTCCCCCCGCAAGGTCAAGACGTTGTCTGAAAGGGAAATGGAGATATCCTCCTTGGTCATCCCGGGGACTTCGGCCTTGACGACGATGTCGTCTTTGGTCTCGGCGATGTCCACGAAAGGAAACCATTCCTCCGAGAGAAATTCCCGGAAGCGGGAAAGGGGACGGGAGAAAAACCGTTCCACCTCCCGGGGAAAATCGAGCTCGTAGTCGAACGGCTCGCGCTGCAGCATTAATTTGGTCATGACTCCTCCTTATTTTTGGATTCTTTCGAATCCGGTTTCCGGTACGCCGCTTCCCGCGGCTTGCCTTTTATTCTTTAGAACGAGTTTTCTTTCAGCCGGGAGGGCGTACGCGCTCTCTTTTTCAAATTGTTCCATCCGCCGCACGATCCGCCGCTCCACTTCCTCTTCCGTAAAGCGGGAATCCAAAAGCGACAAGTAGACCTGCTCCTCCTTGTCGAAATGCAGTTTCAGAATCGCCACCAGTTCCCACCCGGCGCGCTGAAACTCCGGAATGGTTTCGGAACGGATGCCGCGGGCCATCTCCGCAAGCCGGTCGATATAGGCGGCGATGTATTCGTGGTCGATTTTCATCGTGGCGCTGGTCTTAACCCCGGTACCCCGGCTGTTACCACAGAGGTAATCGATTTCCGTGTAGAGGTATTTTTCCTCGGCGGCGGCATGATCCTTTATCTCCCTTTGAAGGAAATCGATTTCCCGCCCCACCACTCGCTTCAAGTCCTCCTGCGGCACCCGGGGGAGCGCGTCCAAAACCTCCTCAAATTCTTGGATTTTTTTCATCAACAGGTCATGTTCTTCTCGTAGCGTGTGGGTCGGTTTCATTGCATTCGCTCCTTCCTTGCCCCTACTCCGACCATCGGGCCTCTTCAAAGGTTTCCATTTTTTCCACGATGCGTGTTTGCACCTCTTTTTCCGTGAGGCGCGAATCCAAAAGCGGCAGATAGACCCGCTCCTCCTTGTCAAAATGCAGCTTCAAAATCGCCACCAGCTCCCATCCCACCCGCTGGAACTCGGCAACCCTTCTCGGGGATATGTCCAGGCGCATCTCCGCCAGCCGCTCGATGTAGCCGGCGATATATTCATGGTCGATCTCCATCGTGGCGGTGGTGCTGAAGGCGGGATTGTCCGCAAGCGCGTTAACCTCGGGATACAAGGAGGCCTCTTCGGCGGCGGCGTGGCTTTTTACATCCTCCCGCAGAAAGAGGACCTGCTCCCGCACCACCCGTTCCAGCTCCGGCTGGGAAAGGTGGGGGAGCGTGGCTAAAACCTGCTCGAAGTTTTGCACCTTGAGGCGCAACTCGTCGTGGTGCTCCCGGAGGGTATGAGTCGGTTTCATGGGGTCTTCCTGTTGAGGGAAAAAAAGCGCCTCAAAAACCCTCCCTTTCCAAACGACCACAACCCGAACCGGCGGCCGCTTTTGGTTTCGGACGGGGGAATCAACCGGTTTGGGCTGTGATCGGAAGGAAAGACAACGGAATGCTTTAAACTCTTGGACTTGCGGTTGAAAAACGGCAGGGTATTCCAGCCGGGGAAAAAGTAATAAAGCCCCCGGTTGCGCAGCCGGAAGTTTTTGATTTTCATGGCGGCCTTCCTCCCTTCAATTCCCCGCCCCCGTTGGAAGTTTAAAATTTTCCCGGACCGGCGCCCGGCAGGGTTGGGTGGATGGCCTGTGGGTCAACTCGGTGGAGTTGGCAGGCACCGGTCCGGGGTCAAGGCCCCCCTTGGGGAGATCGCAAGCGCGGGATGCAAGCCCGGCAAAGGAAAAACAAAATACGTTCATACGGGCTCCGCCAGTTTGTAGTTGCCGTTGCCGCGGCGGGTAAAAAGCGTCCGGGCCACCTCGGAAACGGATACGGAAGAGAGACTTTCGGTCATTTTTTTCTGCGCGGCCATCCGCCGGTGGTGCACGGCGCAGACCCGCTCCCCCGGGCAGAGCTTGTAGTCGTCCAAGAGGCAGCCCTCGTGCCCCAAGGGACCGTCGTAGGCGGTCACCACGTCCAAAAGGGAAATCCCTTTGGGTGCCCGGGCCAGTGAATAACCGCGCTTGGCGCCCCGGTGGGAGCGCAAAAGCCCGCCGCGGGTCAGGGTCTGCAGGATTTTGGAGACGAAGGCGTATGGGATTTGGGTGCGCCGGCTGACCTCCCGCCGGGGAAAAACCGTACCGGGCGGTTCGAGTGTGAGAGAGGCCGCCGTGCGGATGGCATACTGGCACCCCTTGGAAAGCGGCAGCAACCGGGCCATTTCAGCACCATCCTCTCTTTCAATGGATTATAATAATCCATTGAATCCACCCACAATTTATACGGCGGAAAGACGGCTGTCAAGCCTTTTCTGGAAATTTTTCAAATCGCCGACCGCCGCTGTCGGCATTCGGTCCGGGCCGTTGCCGCCCGGCAACCCGCCGGTCGTGTGGAAAGCCGGGGACCGGCTTTCCGCACGACCAAGAAATCGCAATCAATCGCCGGCCTCTAATCGCTGTTTTAAATGGGTGGGCAATGGGATTCGAACCCACGACCCCCAGGGCCACAACCTGGTGCTCTAACCGGCTGAGCTATGCCCACCATGGGAGGGATGTTCAACAAATCCTCATTGGAAGGATAATAGGAAACCACCTTCCGCGCAAACGCCCTCTGCTCGTGCGAAGAAAACCGGATCTCCTTTTCCCCGCCAAAAAAGAAAGGCAATCCGACGGATTGCCTTTAGGAAATCTGTCCTATTTTCAACGCGAGCTACAACAGATAAATCGTCGTGAACAGAAACACCCAGACGATATCGACAAAGTGCCAGTACCAGAGGGAGGAGAGAAAGCCGAAATGCCGCCCGGCCGAAAAATGCCCCAGTTTCAGCCGCACCCAGACGGAGGCCAGCAAGACCAATCCGACGGAGACGTGCAGGCCGTGGAAACCGGTCATCGAGTAGAACTGGCTGCCGAAAACCCCCTTGTTGTGGACGAACCGGTCGAATTCGTGCAGGTGCCCCCATTCATATCCCTGAATGGAAAGAAAGACAATCCCCAAAAAGAGGGAGAACAAAACCCAGCGTTCGGAGGCCATCCGCTTGCCGCTGACCAACGCTTTGTGGGCCCACTCCATGGTGAAGGAGGAAAAAACCAGAAGCAAGGTTGCGATGGCCGGCAGCCGGGTATCCAGATGCGGCGCCCCGGCCGGCGGCCAGACGTCGAAATGGGCCCGGGTGTAGAAATGGTGGGCGAAAAAGGCGCCGAAAATCATCGCCTCCGAAATCAAGAAAAACTTCATCCCGTTTTTCAGCCAGTCGTATTCCCCCGCGTCGTAGGACACGGCGTATTTCTCCCGAATGACCGAATGCACCCAGCCGCTCATGGCGAAGAGGGTGATTAGGGAACCGACGGCCAAAAGAACAATGCCGGCCTCTTTGGAACCCCAGGTCAAGACAATAAAGCCGAACGGCAGAAAGCCGGTCCCCAGGGCCAGAATGGCGGGCCACCAGCTGCCGTGCCCGGCATGGGCAGTTTCGGAATGCGCTTCGCTCATAAACTCCTCTCCAGCCCGGCCCCTGTTTCCCTACTTGGGCGGGGCCGGAACGAAATGATAAATTTTCATCAACACAAAACTTGCCGTCATCAAAGCCAACGCCAGAAGAATCAAAACCGTCCCCAGCCGCCGGTTTTTCCGCCCGATTTTTAGTTCCCGCTCTTCAAGGGCGACGGTTTTCATTTTTCCTCGTGCAGTGGTTTTTGGAAGAGGGTGTAGTTCAAGGTCACCCGTTCCACGTTGGAGTCCAAATCGGAACCGATGGAGAAAACGACCGGCATGGTCACTTCCTGTTTGGGTAAAAGGGTCTGGTCGTCGAAACAGAAACATTTTTTCAGGGCAAAACGGGTGGCCGCCCCCTCCGGCAGAATCGAATGCACGGGGCGGAAGCGGATGGTATCGTTGGACAAATTGACGAAGCGGTAGGCCGTTTCGGCCTGTTCCCCCAGCCGCACCTCCTTGGTCGGCTCAACCCCCTCGAAGACGATCGGCGCCCCGCCCGCCACCACCCCCATAAAAAGCACCTCGACTTCGCGGCCGGCCGTTTTGGCATCCGCCACCTTTGCCCCCGTGTTATTGGGGGAAAGTCCGAATCCCAGCTTCCGGCAGAACAGCTTGAAAGCCGGAACATTGGCAAAGGCGAAAGCGAACATCAAAACGCCGAACGCCCCGAACGCCAAGCCGAGTTTCTTATTTTTTGTCATCTCTTTTCCCTATCCACCAAGGGTATCCTACAAGCTTTTATGCCAGACCGCATCCGCCATGATTCCCAAAAACAGAACCAAAAGATACACGATGGAGTAGCCGAAAAGTCCCCAAGCCTCGGCAAAAGCTCCGCGACGCCAGATGCGGTACGCCTTGTGCAGGAAAATGCCGTTCAAAATGAGGGCCACAAGCAGATAAACCAGCCCGGCGCGGACAAAAAGCAAAGCCAGGCTGAAAGCGACCATCCACAAAGTGTACACCAGAATCTGCCGGGCGGTTTCCCGATCCCCCTTGACCACCGGCAGCATCGGTATTTTGGCCCGCTCGTAGTCCTTTTTTACGCACATCGCGAGGGCCCAGAAATGGGGGGGCGTCCAGAAAAAAATGATCAGAAATAAAATCCAGGGAGTCAGATTCAGCCCCCCCGTGGCGGCGGCCCAGGCAATCACCGGCGCCATCGAGCCGGCCGCCCCGCCGATGACGATGTTCTGATACAGCCGCGGCTTCAAATAAAGGGTGTAAAAGAAAGCATAATAGATAATTGTTCCCAAGGCCAGGATGGCCGAGAAAAGATTGAACCGAAACGCGAAAAGCAAAACCGCCGCCACGCCGATGGTGACGGCGAAAAACAGGGCCGCCCGAGGGGAAAGGTTTTTCAGCGGGAGGGGACGCTTCCTTTTGGTACGGTCCATCACCGCGTCGATGTCCCGCTCAAAATACTGGTTCAAGGCGTTAGCCGACCCCGCGGTCAAAGACAAACCGAAGAGGACGAGCCCGAAAGCGGCCGGCTCGGAAAGAAGCGAGCCCTCCATTACCAAAGCGGCCGCCCCGGTCAGAACCACCAAAAGCAGGATGGTCGGCTTGGTCAAGTTGATAAAATCAAGCAACCGGGGCTTCATACCGAGCAGGCTGGGATTCCCAGCGGAAGCGAACTTCATAGGTTAAAATCACCATAAGGGCGAACAAACTCAAGCCGGTGGCCAGATGCGCCAAGCTCATCCCAAAGGGGGCCTTCATCATCAAGTTGCCGATTCCCAGAATAACTTGCAGGGTGACGAAAACCGCGCTCCCCCGCGCCGCCAAGCGGGCCCGCGGCGTGGTGGAAACCTTGAGCGCGGCTATGTGCGCCCAGATGACCAACCCGGCGGCAATAAAGGCCCACCAGCGGTGAAAAAACTGGATCAGGATTTGGTTCTGAAAGACGTTGTTGATGGCCGGCTGGTACACGGAAGACCAGAGGACATGGGCGGGAGGAATCCAAAAATCCCCGATTTTGGGAAAGGTGTTGAACACCAGTCCGGCGCGGCTTCCGGCCACCAGCCCCCCGGAGACAATCTGGATGAAAACAAAAAGGGTGGCCGCCCAGGCAAGCAGCACAAGCCCCTTGCGGCCGGTGCGCTCCAGGATCGCTCCCTCCATCCGCGAAAGTTTCAGGGCCATCCACAAAAGCACGCCGAAAAACCAGAAGGCCGTCCCCAGATGGGCCGCCACCAGTTCCCCCTTCAATTCCTCCTTCACCACCACCCCTCCCAAAATCGCCTGCCCGACCAGAAGCATGGCGGCAAAGATGAGGTGGGCCCCCACCTGCCGGCGGAGCGAAACGTTGCGGAACCCCCGCACAAAGACGGCCAGAAAAACGATTCCGACCAAAGCCGCCAGAAAGCGGTGGCCGTATTCAATCCAGAACATTTTTTTAAACTCCGACATTGGGGTTTCGACGAAGGAGGGAGGGGTGACTTTCTGATAGCTTTCAAAAACCGTCTGCCACTCGGCCTCCGTTGCCGGCGGCAGCAGGCTGCCGTTGATCAGGGGCCAGTCCGGGATGGAAAGCCCTGATCCGGAAAGCCGCACCACCCCGCCCCAAAGGATTAGGACGAAAACCAATAGAGCCAAAAACAAAAGCCAGCCGGCGATGCGGACTTCCCCGGCGGCTCCCGCTTCGGCACTGGGAACCCGGGCGGCTTTGCGGAAGGTAAATGGCATTATGCGATCTCGGGGATCTTGGCGAAATTTTCCACCGGCGGCGGGCTGGAGACCGACCAGTCCAGAGTCCTTTGCAAAGGATAGGCGCCCCACGGATCGTCGGCGGCCCGCTCTCCTTTGCGCAAGGTTTTGAACATGTTGTAGAGCAAAAGCATCCCCCCCGCAAAAAGCAGGATATACCCGAAGGAGGCCACCTGATTCCAGAACTCAAACTCCGGCCGGTAGGTATAGATACGGCGAGCCATCCCGACGATCCCCAGCCAGTGCATCGGCAAAAAGGTGATGTTCATTCCCAAAAAGATAAGCCAGAAAATCACGTTCCCCAATTTTTCATCCAAAATCCGCCCGGACATTTTTGGAAACCAGAAGAAAACCCCGGCCAAAAGCGCCATCACGGAGCCACCGAACAGGACATAATGCAGGTGGGCCACCACGTAGTAGCTGTCGTGCACCTGCACGTCAAAGGGAACAACAGCCAGCGTCAACCCGGAAATACCGCCCATCACGAAAAGGGCGATGAATCCCAAAGCAAACTTCATCGCCGTGGTGAAGCGAATCTGCCCGCCCCAAATGGTCGCCAGCCACGAAAAAATTTTGACCCCCGTTGGCACGGCGATCACCATCGTCATAAAGGCGAAAAAGGCCCGCAGGCGCGGGTCGATGCCGGAGGTGAACATGTGATGGGCCCACACCATAAAACCGATGACGCCGATGGCCGCCGTGGCGTACACGATCCCCTTGTAGCCGAAAATCTTCTTGCTGGAAAAGGCGGGCAGAACGTGCGAGACGATTCCCATCCCCGGTAAAACCATGATGTACACGGCCGGGTGGGAGTAAAACCAGAAAAGATGCTGCCACAAAAGCGGGTCCCCCCCCTCCGAGGGGCGGAAAAAGCCGGTGCCAAAGGCCCGATCGGTCAAAGCCATGGTCAACGCCCCGGCCAAAACCGGCGTGGCGAACAAAATCAAGGTGGCGTTGACGAACCAGGTCCAGACGAAAAGGGGCATCTTGAAATACGCCATCCCCGGGGCGCGCATGTTGATGATGGTGACCAAGAAATTAATGGCCCCCAAAATACTGGAAAGCCCGACCAAATGCAGCCCCAAAATCCACATATCGACGCCCGCCGTTCCGGAAAACTGGCGCGAAGCCAAGGGCACGTAGCCGGTCCACCCCGCCTGCGCCGCACCGCCTTGGACGAAAAAGCTGCCGAACATCAAGAAGGCCGCCGGGATGACCAGCCAATAAGAAAGGGCGTTTAACTTTGGGAAGGCCATGTCCCGCGCCCCGATTAAGAGTGGCACAAAGTAGTTGCCGAACCCGGCAAGCGCAGGAATGATGACGAAGAAAATCATCACCGTCCCGTGCATGGACAAAAACTGGTTGTACAGGTCGGGATTTAAAACCTTTAGGTCGGCGGCTGAAAGCTGGGCGCGCAAAAGCCCGGCGAAGGCCCCGCCGAAGACGGCCATAAAGAGCGCCGTGACCAGATACAGAATACCGATGTCTTTATGATCCGTGGTGGTGAGCCAGCGGACGAGGCCTTTGGGGCGGTCGCTCATCTTACTGGCTCCCTGCCGCTTGGGCCGGCGGCGCGGCCCCTTTTTTCTTCATAAGCCACTGCTCGAACTCTTCCGGCGTCACCACGTTTACGTCGATGTACATTTTGGCGTGCAGCTTGCCGCAAAGCTCGGCGCATTGCCCCTTGTAGCGCCCAGGATTGTCGGCCTGGAACCAGGCGTGGGTGATGCGTCCGGGGTTGGCGTCCTGTTTTACGCCGAAAGCCGGCACCCACCAGGAATGCACCACATCCACGCTGGAAAGATTCAACGTGACCACCTTGCCGGCCGGAACCACCATTGCCTCCTCGGCGAATTGAACCCCGTATTTTGGATAGCGGTATTCCCAGAAGAATTGATGGCCGATGACCGCAACCACCAGGTCGCTTTTGGGGGGGACCTCCATCGCCCGCATCGTCTTAAAGGTCGGTATAGCGGTGACGGCCAAGGTCAAAGCCGGTATCACCGTCCACAATACCTCCAGCCGTAAATTCTCGTGAAAAGTGGCCGCCTGCCCCCCCGGCTTGGCCTTGAAGCGGAAAATGGCGTACACCAGAAGCACTTCCGACAAAATCAGAAACGGCAGAAAGGCCGCCATGGAGAAATAGAAATTGGAACGGACGGCCCGGGCCAGGGGGCCTTCCGGGCTGGTCAGCCAGTTGGTAATCGGCTCGTCGGCCCAGCCAATGGCGGCAAAACCAAAAAACACAAAACCGCTCAAAAGAAAAATCCGGATTTTTTTCATACTACCTTTCTTCGGCCAACTCGGCAACAAATCGATATAAAGCATCCAGTTCGGCAGCTGTCAAGAGCTCCCCCGGCATCAGCTTTCCCGGCAGCCCCCCCACAACGATTCTTTCGAACTCCTTGCGGTTCTGCAGCCACGAAGCCCGTGGATTCTGCAACGAGGGAGCTTTGGCATAGCGGTACGGAAAAACGGCCAGTTTGGCCACCGGCTGCCCCCCTTCGCCGTAGGCCCCATGACAGGAGGCGCACTTCCGCTCGTAAATTTTTCTCCCCTCGCCCGAAGGCAACCGTGAAAGTTTTTTGCCGGCCGCCGGTTCGGCCTTTGCCGAGGCCCGAAGAGCCAGAACAATCGGAATTCGCGGCCCCTCCTTGACCGGTTCCGCCGCGGCGGCCGCCGCAGCGCCGGCCGGAGCTCCGCCACCGCCGGAAAGCTGCGCGACTACATCCGGCGGGTCGTTGGCCGGGCTCGGAATCAGGGTGCGGATGTAATGAATAATGGCGATTCGATCGTTGGCTGGCAACAGCTCAAAAGAGGCCATCGCCGTCCCCGGCGAGCCGACTTTGACGGTGTTCCAAAGCTGACTGGGAGCCGTGCCAAATTTGAATTTTTCCGTGGTGAAATTGCGCGGCCGGGGATTCAACTCCGGCGCCCGGTCCCCGTCTCCGTGTCCGGTCGGCCCGTGACAGGAGGCGCAGTTGACGGCGTAGAGCATCTTTCCCTGGGCCACCAGCTCCGGTGCGGAGTTGTACAAAAGCGACAAATCGACCGTTTGCGCCTGGGCGGGGGGTTGGGACCCGGGGGTCGCCGCTGTTTTCTTTCCCTCCTCCCGGCCGATTTTGAAAAAACTGACGAAAGCCCAGAAAACCAAAGCCGCCGAGAGGGCAAAAAGCGGCAAGTAGATGAACGGGTTCGATTTTTCTATTTTCTCTTCCATTTTTGCTTCCATCATTGTTTCCAGTTCACGCTGGCCGCAAGCTTCGGATCCCGGTGGGCCAGAATCGAGTGCTTTCCAAAGAAGCGCAACAAACAAATCCCGAAAAGGGAACCGAAGGCGGCAAAAGTCCCCAGTTCAATCCAGCCGAAAAGCGGCTTGGGAGGGCTCACCACCGGCCCAATCATCAGATACAAATCGAGAAATTGTCCCAAAATAATGAGAGAGGCGGCGGTCAGGACTACTTTTTCGTTCCGCTTCCCGTCCCGACCCATCAGAAGGAAAAACGGAATGAGGAATTTCAAAAAGACGATGGCCAAAAAGAGATACCCCCACGGCCAGGATTTGCGCAGAATCAAATAAAAGGTTTCATCCGGCAGATTGGCGTACCAGATGAGCATGTACTGGGAAAAGCCGATGTAGGCGGAAAAAACCGAAAAGGCGAACATCCAGTTGCCGATATCCTGCAGGTGGTTGGCGTTGAAGAACCCGGCCAGTTCCCCCCGCCGCCTAAGCCAGATGGCAACGATCGCCAGAAACGCCATCCCGCTTTGGAAAAGCCCGGCAAAGCAGTACACCCCGAAAATGGTGGAATACCAGTTCGGCTCCAACGACATGGTCAAATCGAAGACCGCCAGGGTGAACGTGATGCCGAAAACAGGCAGGAAAATGGAAGCCAGCCGCGAACTTCTTTGGGAAAGCCCGGCATCCCCGCTTTCATCCTGCGAGAGGGAGTTCTTGATTAACAGCCAGCCGAACAGGACCCAAACTCCGAGAAAAATAAAATTGCGGACAGAAAAAAAGGTGAGATTCAAATACGCCAGCTTGTCGGCCCCCAACGGCGCGCGCACGCGGGCCTGCTCCGGGTGCGCCCAAGCATAGATATCCTGCACTCCCAGAAGCATAATCGCCAAAGGCACCAGCGCCACCGGCAAATAGGAGGCCATCCCTTCGGCGATCCGGCGCACGACGACCGACCAGGAGGCCCCGGCGGCATGGTGCACCGCGGTGAAGAAAAGCCCGCAGAGCCCCCAGAACAGGAAGAAAACGTACCCCAGAAGCCAGGCCGACCAGGCCCGGGTTGGATCCAGTTTAAGCCCAACCACAAATACGATGAGTCCGGCGCCTCCCAAAGCGAAAAGGGCCTGCTTCGCCCGGGAAGAAACCTTCACCGGCCCCGGATTTTTTATCGCTGTTGACGGGCTTTCGTGCATTTTTTATCGCTCCGGCCAAACTTTCGGAGCAGCCGTGTCCGGCTCATCTTCCGAAAAATCAACCCCCAGCTTTTTCATCAACTCCAAATCGGCGGGCGTGGGGCGGGCCGCCCGCTGGAGAACGCGGACATAGTGCACCACCGCCCAGCGCTGCGCCGGGTCCAGTTGGAACGCGTAGCTCGGCATGGTCTGCTGGCCGCGGGAAATCACGTGGAAAATCCTCCCGTCCGGCCAGTTGGCCACCCGCTCGGTCAAAAGGGAGGGGGGCTGCGGAAATTTGGGAACGATGTACCCTTTTCCATCCCCTTTAGCCCCGTGGCAAACGATGCAAAAGGTGTTGAACGATTTTCGCCCGGCCTCCAGGACATCTTGTGTCATGGGCAAAGGATTAGTGAGTTCGGCGGCCACCTTCAACGTATCACCGATTTCGTAGGGGTACGCCTCCCAGTCCCGCGGCACCGTGCCGGAAACGGGCAGAAACATCTGCCGCTCCTGCGCTTTTACGGCCGGGGAGTGGGCCATGTTCGGCATGTACTCCAGCATCGGTTTGGACTTCTGCCGCGAACAGCCGACAACCGCGATAACAACTATCACCGGGAGCACGCGTTTATACACGGCGCACCTCGCGAGCCCCGGTCTCCTTCAAAAAACGTTCCTCCTCCGCGCCGGTTCCAGCCGTCGGCACCACCAAGGCAAAGCGGTCGTCGGTGAGCCGCAAATCCAGAATCTTCGGCCGGTGCCGCGGCAGCCGGCAGGCGCTCCAGAGCGCCACCATCGTGGTAAGCCCGGCGAAAAGCACCGTGCATTCAAAGGTGATGGGAACGAAGGCCGGCCAGGAAATGAACGGCTTTCCGCCGACGTTTAACGGCCAATCCACGGCCGAAGTCCAGGACATAAACAAAAAGGCCAAACTCCCTCCGGTGATACCGGCAAACAAAGTCGCCCAGGGAATCCAGGAGCGCTTGATGCCGATTGCCTCGTTTATGCCGTGTACAGGATAGGGCATATAGGCATCCAGGTTTTTATATCCCCGCTTGAGGGCCGCCTCTCCCGCTTTCAAAAGTTCGTGCGGGTCGTCGAATAGACCCACCACGGCACCGGCAACCGGCTTAGCCATGCAGGACCTCGGAATGTTTGTGCGATTCCTTTCCGGAAGGATTGACCAAAACCCCCTTCACTTCCGCAAGCGAAAGGGACGGCAGAAAGCGTGCGAACAGAAAAAAGAAGGTCATAAAGAAGCCGAACGAACCAACGGTCATCCCGATTTCGTAAATGGTAGGGGCGTAATTTTCCCAGCTCGCCGGCAGAAAATCCCGGTACAGCGAAGTGACGATAATGGTGAAACGCTCAAACCACATTCCGATGTTGACGAAAATGGAAACGATAAACATGGTTGCAATATGCCGCCGGGCCCAGCCGAACCAGAAAATCTGCGGGATGATAAAGTTGCAGACCACCATGATCCAGTAGCACCACCACATCGAGCCGAAGGCCCGGTTCCAGAAGGTGAAACGCTCGAACGGGTTTTCTGAATACCAGGCGGTGAAGGCCTCCACCATATAGGCATACCCCACCATCCAGGAGGTGACCAGAATGATTTTGTTCATCATCTCCAGATGGTGCATCCCGATGTACTCTTCGAGCCTGAACACCCGGCGCAAAACGACGAGCAACGTCATCACCATGGCAAAACCGGAAAAAATCGCCCCCGCCACGAAATAGGGGGGGAAAATGGTCGTGTGCCAGCCCGGGAGGATGGAGACGGCGAAATCAAAGGAGACGATGGAATGCACGGACAAAACCAGCGGCGTGGAAAGCGCCGCCAGAAGCAGATACGCCTTTTCGTAATGGTTCCAGTCCCGGGCCGAGCCGGTCCAGCCCAACGAGAAGATACCGTACAAAAGTTTCTTGATTTTCGATTTTGCCCGATCCCGCACGGTGGCCAAATCCGGCACGAGTCCCTGATACCAGAAAACAAGCGATATGGTGAAGTAGGTGGAGACGGCAAAAACGTCCCAGAGCAAAGGGGAGCGGAAGTTCACCCACAAAAGCCGCTCGTTGGGATAGGGGAAAAGCCAGTAGGCGTACCAGGTGCGTCCAAGGTGGATGAGCGGGAAAAGCCCGGCGGTCATCACGGCGAAAATGGTCATCGCTTCCGCGGAGCGGTTGATGGAGGTGCGCCAGCGCTGCCGGAGCAAATAGAGAATGGCGGAAATCAACGTCCCCGCATGCCCGATGCCAATCCAGAAAACGAAATTGGTGATGTCAAAGGCCCACATCACCGGGTTGCGCAAACCCCAGACGCCGACCCCCTTCATCTGTTGCACGGCCACCGCCCAGACACCGAAGGCCAGCGCGGCAAGGGAAACGAAAAGCCCGAGATACCAGAGCTTTCCCGGCCGCTCGATAGGGCGAAGCACGTCGGCGGTCACGTCCGTCATTGTGATGCGCGCCGGAATCAAAGGGGCCCGGGTGGTAGTGTCGGCATTCATGCTTCTTTGTCCCCTTCCCGGTTGCGAATTTTGGTCAGATAGGTGATGGCGGGCTGGGTGTTCAGCATGTCAATCACTTTATAGCCGCGCTCCTCCCGCACGGATAGCTTGTGCGCGCGGCTTTCCGGGTCATTCAAATCGCCGAAAACTATCGCCTCGCCGGGGCAGGTCTGCTGGCAGGCAGTGACGATGTCCCCGTCCGAGAGTTTTTTCCCCAATTCCTTGGCCCGTTCCCTCCCTTCTCGGATGCGCTGCACGCAGAAGGTGCATTTTTCCATAATCCCGCGGGTGCGCACGGTCACGTCCGGATTTAACACCAGCTCAAGCGGCGACTGCCCCGGCTCGTCGTAAAAATGGGTGTACTGGAAAAAGTTGAAGCGTCGCACTTTGTAGGGGCAGTTGTTCGAGCAATATCTCGTTCCCACGCAGCGGTTGTATATCTGCTGGTTCAAGCCGTCGGCCGAGTGGGTGGTGGCCAAGGTTGGGCAGACCGTTTCGCAGGGGGCGTTGTCGCAGTGCTGGCAGAGCATCGGCTGGTGCACCACCTCCGGGTTTTCCGGCTCGCCGGAGTAGTAGCGGTCGATGCGCATCCAATGCATCTCTCGTCCGCGCAAAACTTGATCCTTGCCGACCGCGGGGATGTTGTTTTCCGACTGGCAGGCAACCACACAGGCATTGCAGCCGATGCAGGCGTTCAAATCGATCGCCATCCCCCACTTTTCCGCCTTGTACTCGTGCGGCTTCCACATCGAGGGCTGCCGCTCGAAAAGGGGATGTTCGAAATGCCCCGCCTTCGGGTCTTTGCGGTATTCCTCCAAGGACGCTTCCTGCACAATCGGCCGGTGTTCGATTAAATGGTGGAGCTGCACGCAGGCCAAAGGATGGCTTTTGCCGGTTTTGGAAATTTCGACCGGGAGCGCGGCGGTCAAAAGCCGGTTTTTTTGAATTTTTCCCCAGCCGAAACCGTTCACACCGACCCCGTCGCCGTACCGCCCCGCCCGTTTCCTTCCCCAGCCGACCGCCACCGCCAAAACCGCGGGGTGCAAGCCGGGCTGGATGTGCACCGGAATTTCCGCTTCGACGCCGGAAGCGGAAAGTTTGACCACGTCCGATTCCTTCAGGCCGAGCTCGTCGGCTGTTTTGGGGGCGACGGAGACAAAATTATCCCAAGTGATTTTGGAAACCGGATCAGGCGTCTCCAAAAGCCAGGCGTTGTTCTGATGGCGGCCGTCATACTGCAGGCCGTTGGCCCACAAAACGAGACGATGACGCGTATCCACTTTGGCCGGGCGGCCGATTTGCGCCAGCGATTCAATTTTAAAGCGGCGGGGGGTCGCTGTAGCGTCCTCGTTGCGAGCCGAAAAGACCCCGCGCCGCAAACCGTTTTTCCAGAAATCATCAAACGTCCCCGCCAAATTGTAGCGGGCGTAAATCTCTTTTTGCCAAACGGACTTTAAATACCCGGCAAACGTCTCATTGGAAACACCCAAGCTTCCCGCTTTGGCCCCGCGGGCGAACGAGAGCAGCGAATCCTCAAAACTGCGGGAGTCGAAAATTTTTCCGATGGCCGGCTGCATCAGCCCAAAAACCCCTTTTTGCGGCTCGGCATCCCCCCACGATTCAAGCGGGTGCGTCGTGGGCAAAACGTAGTCGCAAAGCTCTCCGGTTTCGTCCACCCGGTCGCCGAGATAGACCACTTTCTTGACCGACCGCAACGCCTCGGCAAACCCGGCCGAGGGGGGCAGCGAATAAACCGGATTGACGCCGGCCATTACCAAAACTTCGATTTTCCCCGCTTTCATATTGGCGATTAAATCCAAAACGTCGCCGAATGAACTCTGCGACTGGTTGCTGGACGAAAGCGCACCGTCGACCGTTACCCCTTCGTTTTCCAACGCGGAATTCAGGAAGTTGACGGCAATCTGCAGCTCGACCGCCGAGCGGTCTTTCGAAACCATTCCGGCGGCATAGACCAAACTTTTTCCGCGGGCCTTCCAGAGCTCGGAAACGGTTGCTTTGATGCTCCCCTCCGGCAGCCCAACTTCTTTCTCAACCGTGGCGGCTGAATACGGCCGGAGAGCGGAAACCACCGTGCCGTTTCCGGCGAAAGCCGACTTTCCTTGAATAACCACCAGTTCGTTGGCCAACCCCAGGGCAACCTTGACCAAATCCTCCGGTTTGACTTGATAGTGCACATCGGCAGAACTTCCGGTAAGCGAAAGAATCGGCTCGAAGGAGATGACCTTCGACATCGAGCCGTCTTTGATTTTCCGTCCGGCGGCAAAGCCGCGGGCGAATTCCACCGGGGAATGGCTCCCCGCCAGCGGGTCTCCGGCGAGCAGCACCAAAACCTCTGCTTTATCAAAACGGTAGCGCGGCAGAATCGACTCGCCGTAGCAAATACCCTGTGATACCCGAATCTCTTCTTCTGAAATGGCGTCGTACGTAATGTGACGGGTGCCCGGGAAGGCGTTCAGAAAATCAGCAATCAAGCGTCTCCGGGCGGGCCCGTGAATGGTGCCGGTGAGCAGCCGAACTTTGCCCCCCGCCGTTTTGAGCGACTGGGAGATGTCGGAATCCGCCTGTCCCCAGGAAACCTCCTGTTTCATTCCACCCGGGCGTGAAAGTTTGACCGGACCTCGCAAACGGTCCGGGTCGTAGAGGTTTAAGACCGAGGCCTGGCCCGTTGCACACAGTTTCCCGGCATTTAATGGATGATCCGGGTTCCCCTCCATTTTAATCGGTCGCCCTTCGCGCGTTTTAACCAGAACGCCGCACCCCGCCGCGCATTCCCCGCAAGTGGAGGCATACCAAACGGGCACGCCGGGGATGATTTCTTCCGGCTGGTTGACGTAGGGGATTAATTTTTCAACCGGTTTGCGGGCGCAGCCGGCGGCGGCGAACACCGCGGCGACTCCGGCCAGCTTGAGCATGTCCCGGCGGGAAAAAGCCGAACCGTTTTTATCCAGTTCATCCATCACGGTTTCCGGTTTGGAGAAAAACTCCTCCTGCCGGGCCTTTTCGACTGCCGGATCGCTGGAGAAATCCTCCAAGCTCACCCAGTACCGCAATTTTTTGTGGCCGTTTTCGCTCATCTTAATTGTGACAGGTGATACATTCCGTGGAGGCCTTGTTCTGCCGGTGACAGTCCACGCACCAACCCATGTTCAATTTCTGAACTTGAACGATTTTATCCATCGTTTCAACCGGCCCGTGGCAGGTCTGGCAGGCGATTCCCTTTGCCAGATGCCACCGGTGAGAAAAGTAGGTGAAGTCCGGGAGCGAATGCACCCGCACCCAGGAGATGGCCGTATCCGCTTTGTAGGCGGCGGCCAGCTTGACCACGTTTTCCTTGGTGACGGCGACCGATTTGTGGCAGCCCATGCAGGTGTTCATCGGCGGCACGGTGGCATGCCGGCTTTTCTCCGCCGGCGCGTGGCAGTACAAGCAGGGAATTTTGTTGTCCCCGGCGTGAATTTTGTGCGAAAAGGGAAGCGGCTGTTCGGGGGCATAGCCGACGTTGGTGTTCAACTCGGCAATCACCCACCCGCCGTACCCCAAAATTGCCAGAACCGCGAGGGTCACCTGCCATTTCCGACCCATTTTTTGCCTAAAACTCCTCTCCGCTTCGCTCTGTTAAGCGCCCGACGCTTGTGAAATTTATAACAAGCGGACTTAAAAAAAATTTCCTGTGCCCTGCTGCCTAATTTTCACTCCACCAAAAAGCCGAACTTACAAAGCCCCCTCCGGCCTGTCAAGCCCAAAAACGTCTTTTTTTCTTGACAAAATTGCCGGCCGCCGATTAAATTTTTTAACGGGTGGGATAGCCCAAAAAAACAAAAAAAAACAACCCCTCAATACGGGGGAAAAAGAAAGGAGGAGCAATGAAACGCTTTCGGACGTTTCTTGGAGTGGTCGTGGTGTGTTTGTTCGGTTCCATCGCCTTTGGCGCCGTCCCCCAGCTCATCAACTTTCAAGGTATCCTGAAGGACGGCGGTGGCAATCCAGTGGCGGATGGCTCGTATTCCGTCACCTTCACCATCTATGATGCCGCCACAGGGGGAACCACCCTTTGGACGGA
>DATLYY010000019.1 GCA_035574275.1 Verrucomicrobiia bacterium | reverse complement strand
ACTTTGAAGTCGGCGTAAACATCCTCCAAGGCCCATTCCGGCGGGGCGTATTCGCCGGATTCGGCGTACTCCACCGCCTCTTCGATTTCCGCTTCCAATGCTGCTTCAATTTGTTTTTTTTCTTCGAGAGTCAAAAGCTTGCTATCGAAAAGATATTTTTCATATCGCGGAAGCGGGTCCTTTTTCATCCAAGTCTCCACCTCCTCTTTCGATCGGTAATCAGCCGGGTCAATTTCGGAATGCCCGTACCAGCGGTAGGTTTTCATTTCGATAAGTGTGGGACCTTCCCCGTGACGGGCGCGGGCAATGGCGGAAGCAACTGTCTCCCAGACTTTCAAAACATCGTTGCCGTCGATGGAAACGCCGAACATCCCGACTCCCTCCGCCCGACGGGAGAAATCCTCAAAGGCGGCGACCAGCTTTGCCGGCACCGATTCCCCCCAAAGGTTGTTCTGAACGACAAAAATGTTGGGGAGTTTATGCACGGCGGAGAAGTTGATGGCTTCATACCAAGGGCCATGAGCGGTGGCCCCCTCGCCGACGAAACTCAACGCCACGTACGGCTGTTTGCGGATTTTAAAAGCCAGGGCCACACCGGTGGCCAAAACGGCCTGCGCAGCGATGGTGAAAGCGGGGGTGATGATGTTGGACGGCTTATAACCGTAGCTGCAGGGGTGTGATTTTCCCTTATCCGGAGAATGGGAGCGGGCGTAAATCTGCGCGGCTATCTGCTTGAGCGGCGTGCGGGCAATTGAACAGCCCAGCTCCCGGTGGGAGGGACCAACGAAGTCTTGCGGTTGGAGTTTGTAACAGGGAACCACGGTGGTCGCCTCTTGCCCTACGCCGGAAAAATAGGTGCCGGCGAAGCGTCCGGCCCGGAAAAGCTTTCGGAAACGCTCGTCGAACATCCGCGACTTCAAAACGAGGGTGTACAACTCCTTTTTTTCCTCGTTGGTCAGTTCCAAATCGGACTTCACCTTCGTTTTTTCGATTTTTGGCTTCTCGTACGCAACCTTCATTCCGTCTCCTCCCAGAACCTAAAGAAAAGGCCGCCGCGGCACCAGCGGCCATCACTATATAAGTTTTCAATATAAAAACCGCTTCCCCGGCAGGCAAGCGCTTTGTTATTCGCTCTCCGGAGAAAATCCCGCCTCAAGCGTTATACAAAACGGCAAAGTTTTTTGTTGTATCGGCCGACCAAACCGATTAGTTTCTCCTGTAATATGGACATCCGAAAGGCGACCCAAATGAGCCCGCCCGCAATGCGCACAACGCATCCCTTCTATATGTACGATTCGGTCTTATCCCAACCCCAGGAGGTTTCCAACGTTTTAAAGGAGAACAAAGAAAAATGTGCCGAAACGGCGGAGGCCTTGAGCCGAAAGAAAAGAGTTTACTTGGTCGGTATCGGCACCTCCTCCCACGCCGCGATGGACGGCGAGTACTTCTTCCGGCTCCTTTGCGGAGACAAATTGGATGCCCAATACATCCACTCCTTCGAGTTCGTGCATTATCCTCCAAGGCTGGATAAAGATACGGCGGTCGTTATTGTAACCCACCGCGGCTGGAAGACCTTTTCCGAGCGCGCCACCAAGATGGTGAAGGAAAAAGGGGCGCTCACCATTTCCGTAACCGGAAAAAACCCGCAAAAGGAAGTGAGTTTGGGGGAGCATGTTTTATTGACAAGCTATCAAGAGCTTTCCTCCGCCCATACCGTGAGCTACCTCTCTGCCCTAACCGTTCTTTTACAATTGGTCGAGGCGACAGCCCAAAAGTTGAACCTTGCGGACAAAACCAAACTCGGCCTTGAAAAGCTCCCGGAATTCTTGAGAACGGGCCTCAATTTTGAGCAACAGTCCAAAAAACTGGCCGAGCACCTCGCTGACCGCAAGCGGTTTATCTTTGTTTCTTATGGCCCGAACCTGAATACCGCCCTGGAGGCGGCCTTGAAAATGCAGGAAACTACTTTTCTCCATGCTGGCGGATACGAAGTCGAGCAATTCTTGCACGGCCCCTGGGTCTCGCTGGGGCCGGAAGCGGTTGTGTTCTTCATCGCTCCGGGAAGCGCGGGCAAGGAGCGCTGCCTGCAGGCGATGAAAGCAATGAAGGAAGTCGGCGCCACGACGGTACTTTTGACCGAAGAAGGCAGTGCAATGGGAAACGCCGACGAAGTTTTCTTTCTCCCAAAGATGCCGGAATTGCTGACTCCGCTGGTCTACATCGAGCCGTTGCAGCTTTTCGCCTACTATTTGGCGCTTAAATTGGGTAATAATGTGGACAAGAATCGCAAAGACCAGTCGCTCTACCAAAAAGCCGCCCAAGCGTTCGAACTGTAGTCACTTACTTGCCAATGCAAAACTTCGAAAAAATCCGGCCTAAAATATCTTCGGTAACAATCTGGCCGGTGATTTCCCCGAGGGCGTCCACGGCGCGCCGGAGCTCGAAGGCGACTAGCTCCAGCCCCTTGCCCCTTTCCAGCCCCCGCCGGGCGCGCAATAAATAGACGAAGCCCTTGGCCAGTGCTTCTTTATGCCGGGCAGAGGTGACCAAAACCTGTTCCGTGCCAAAGGAAGGAAGGGCCATCCGGGCGATTTTTTCTTTCAGCCGGTCCAAGCCGGTGCCCAAAGTGGCCGAGATGCAAAGGGAACCGTTCGTTTCAGCCGAAGAGGGCGGTTGCGGCAGCAAGTCCGTCTTATTGTAAAGCATAAGCTTTTTTTGCCCCCGATATTTTTCCAAAAGCTTTTCATCTTCATCATTTAACTTCTGGGAGGCATCCAACATTAGCAAAACTAAATCGCTCTTTTCGATGGCCTCTTCTGTCCGGCGCATTCCCTCTTTTTCAATTTTTCCCCCCCGCTCCCGAAGCCCGGCGGTATCCACCAGACGCACCAAAACGCCCGAAAAAACCGCCCATTCTTCAATCGTATCCCGTGTGGTCCCCGGAACCGGGGTGACGATGGCCCGCTCCTTTTGCAAAAGCGCGTTGAGCAGGCTCGATTTGCCGACATTCGGCCGCCCGGCAATGACCACCGAGTACCCCTCGCGCAAAACCCGGCCTTCTTTAAAACTTTTGGCCAGCGTGCGGACTTGTGAGAGGACGCCGGAAAGCGTTTGACAAATCTGCTCCGAGCGCTGGGGCTCGATCCCTTCCTCCGGAAAATCCAGATTCGCTTCCACCTCCGCCAAAACATCCAAAAGCGATTCTCGAAGCCGATTCACTTTTTTTGAAAGATGCCCTTCCAACTGCTCCAAACTGGAGCGCCGGGAAACCTCCGACTGGGCGGAAATCAAATCGGCGACCGCTTCCGCCTGCGTCAAATCGAGACGTCCGTTCAAAAAGGCCCGCCGGGTGAATTCTCCAGGCTGGGCGGGACGCGCCCCGGCTCGCACGAGGGCCTCGACGATGGCGGACGTGACCGCCCGCCCGCCGTGGCAGGAGATTTCGACCGAATCTTCCGCCGTGTAGGATTTCGGGCTACGGAAAACGGAAACCAGCACTTCATCAATTTTCTCCTTTGTTGACGGGCCTACGATAAACCCGCGATGGATGGTGTGGGTGGGGACTTCGGAGATTTTCACGCCTCCCTGGAAAACCGAATCGGCGAAGGCAAACGCCTTTTTTCCGGAAAGCCGGATGATGGCCAAGGCCGCCTCACCGGGAGCGGTGGCCGGAGCCACAATGGTATCTTCGGAAAGAAAATCGGTCATACCAAACTACGGACGACTAAATCAACTTCCTCTTCCCGTACAAGCGGTATCGCCTCTGCCGGAAAGTCGGCCTCCGAGTCGGGATTAAATACGAAAATCGGTTTTCCCTGCTGGATGGCAAGCTCGAACGTCTTTTCCGTCAGTTTATCCGCTCCGGACGAAGCGAGGAACAATACCGCCTGGGCCAATGCGACCACCAGCCGACGGCTGGCGGCTTCGTGTTCCGGCATTTTTTTGACCAGAGGCGAATATTCCGAAAGCAAAACCCCTTTTTTCTCCACCTGCACGCCGAGCGTAATCTCCTCGTCGCTCAAATCCGCTTCATGCCCGCAGGATAAAACCAAACGGCTTGGCCTTTCTGCAACCACGGCGCCGACTTGGGCTGACGCCTCCACCCCTTTTCCCAAACTGGTGATCACCGCCACGCCGCTTTCCGCCAAAGCCTGCCCCAAACGCACCGCCTGCCCCACCGTTTCCTGATGGGGCGTGCCGGGGCCGACCACGGCCACGCACTTTTCCTCGATGGGAGGGAATGTGCCGCGATAGAACAGAAGCGGCGGCGGATCGCCCAAAGCCCTTAAAAGAGGTGGATAGTTTTCTTCCAAAAAGGAAAGTGTGTAAATCTTTTTAGCTACAAGCCAGTCCGTCTCCGATTCCATCTGCCTAAAGTTATCCTTGGCCTTTTCAATCGACTTGGCCAGTTTGGCGCCGACACTCGGATGGCCGGAAAGCTCTGAAATGGAAACATCAAAAACCTCCGAAGGCTGTCCGTAAGAAAGCAAAAGTTCCTGAAATAACCGCGGGGAAACACCCGCCTCCGAAAGCAGCCGGGTGTAGATTTTCTCTTTTGCAAAGGCCATCCAACAAACCTCCTGCTATAATCTAAACAAAAGAAGCTGCCGGGTAAAGCTGCTGCGCAAGCATAACGACGATCATGCGTTGACCATTTATGGCTTGACGAAAAGAGAATAACGCATAAACTCCGTTCTGTGGAAAGCTGGCAGATTTTTTTTCTGGCTGTTTTGCAGGGGGCGACCGAGTTTTTGCCCGTTTCCAGCTCGGCCCATCTGGCACTATTCCAGCACGTTTTCGAATCCAAACTGGACAATCTCGCTTTTGATGTGATTCTACACATAGGCACATTAGCCTCGCTTCTCATTTTCTATCGAAAAGAAATTCTCCGTATTTCCAAAGCTTTTTTTTTGAAACTGGCCGGCAAACTCCCGGAAGAACGTAACCAGGACTGGCAGCTGGCGCTTCTTGTTCTGTGGGGTTCCATTCCGGCGGCCTTCATAGGTATAGGCTTTCAAAAATTCTTCGAAGAGGCGGTTAACCGACCACTTTGGGTCTCCCTTGAACTCATTGCAACCGGAGTTTTTCTTTACCTTTCCCGGTATTCCAGGCCGAAGGGAAGGGAATTGAATTATAAAAACACGTTCGTCATTGGTCTTTCACAGGCGGTTTCTATTCTTCCTGGCATTTCCCGTTCGGGAGCAACCATTACAACCGGATTGTTTCTGGGACTGGATAGGAAAAAGGCCGCCGACTACTCTTTTTTGTTGTCTATTCCGGCTATTGCAGGGGCAGCGCTTTTAGAAGTGCCCAAGCTCTTCAAGAGTGAGAACCCGGCAAACGATTGGGGGCTGTTTATTGCTGGGGCAATTGTTTCGTTTCTAAGCGGCCTACTGGCCATTTACCTGCTGCTTAAAATCCTGCGCAACCACTCGCTGGAAGGGTTTTCGTATTATTGCTGGGTGGTCGGCCTCTTCTTTTTGTGGTTCAATTGGAATTGAACAAATCCACAAAAAACGAAGAATTATTTGTACTACTTCCCGACATAGGTAACGGAGTAGTTGGGTTGTAGTTTAGGATTTTGGCAGAAGTTTTTCAAGTAATTCATAGGGGTTTTCATTTGCAAGGCGCTGTGGGGCCGGGCCTCGTTGTAGGAGCGCAGGAAGGTGA
>DATLYY010000018.1 GCA_035574275.1 Verrucomicrobiia bacterium | reverse complement strand
TGAACGGCTGGATCGAAACGTACAACGAAACCTACCTGCACTCGGCCCTGGGCTACCAGCCGCCGAACAGGTTCGAGAAAACCTATAACCTCAGCCCGATGACTCCATATCAGGCCGCTTGACTAAAGGGGAGCAGTACACACAAGCACGGTGTCTCCATTCATTGACTCATTTATCCCCGCCTGAATCGTCGGCTGGTCTTGGGGAACACGGATGATGGTGGCAAAAAGGGGTGAAGCGAGAAGGGCGGTGATTAGAAGGATAAAAAGAAACGAGAAAACTTTAGATTTGTTAGGCATACTGCCTCCCTTTTTAGAATTTTCCTTTCTATCCCACATCCATCTCTTCCGGCTCCAAAACGCCGTATTCGGAGGTGTAGTGGAGGGGGATTTCGATGGCCTTCTTTTGCTCCAAAGAATAAATCATACAGGAATCGTAGGGATAGGAATAGATGTGGATGGAGACCGCTTGCTGTTTTAGCTCCGGCGGGTTGGCGACGTAATGAATCGGCTCTTCCGGCTCCACCCGCCCCGGGTTGGACGGGTCCATCCAGTAGCGGTCGGACTCCGTTAGCTCGCAATGCCCGCCGTTCGGGTTGCCGGCGGTGACTTTGTAATTTTGCACCAAAAGCTTGCCAATCGGCACGGCCATCCAGCAGTTTTGGCCTTTGTGGTTGTGAATCGCGCTTTTTTGCCCCACTTCCCAGCAGATGGCGATAACTTCGTACAGCTCGTTTTTGTCTATCAAATTGCGGGTGTAGTGGGAGGCGCGGAAAAAGAGGAAGGGGCGCAGGGATTCCGGCTCGATGGGGTGGTCTTTCAGGAATTGATGGACATTATCCAATGTAAACCCCTTTTTCCCCACCTCTCGCAGTTCTTCCGCAAAATCCGCAATCGTGACAAGCTTCGCCATTCGCTCCTCCTTGTATATGTGCCGGAGCGGGGCTCCGGGCTACCCCAAAATTAGGGGCTATTTGTGGAAAATGCCAGCGGTTTTTCTAATCACCAACCCCTAATCTCTGTTTTTGTAGGGGCGTATCGCGATACGCCCCCCTCTCCACGGCGTGGAGAGGGCCCTGCCCAAATCCTGTTCAGCCCGCGCTCAAAAACGGTGCGAACAATCCTGCCGAAGGGGTGAAGCGTTTTGCATCGGCCAAAACCCGCACGGTTTTCCCTCTGAAAAATAGAGGTAAATCGGCCCTTGGCCAACTATGGGGAACCCCCCATACAGGTGGGCTCTTTGGCTTGATTGATATGGCATTGCAGGAAGCGCTGCCGCGGGACATTCGTCATAAATTTGTTACAAATTTCACAAGCGAAAAAGGGGTTTTACAAAGGCACAGCCGTTGCTAAATAAGGGCTTGAAAGGGAAAGGACGACGAGGCAGGATGCAACTATACTTCTACGGAATCACAGGCGAAGGCCGCCCAGAGGGGTGCGGCCTGGCCACGTTCACCATCCCGGACGCGGGGATCGTCTTCCGCGCCCGATTCAAGGGGAATCAGGATGAATGCGAATACGCCGCCTTGTTGGCCCTTTTGGAATTCGTGGAAATCAACCCCCAGCTTTTCAAACACCGGACGGTGGAAATTTACGGCGATTCCTTTACCGTGGTGCACCAGGTGAACAAAAAGATGCTTTGCGGAAAGACCTTGGAACCGTACCGCAATATGGCCCTTTTATACAAAAGAAAATTTGAGTATTCCCTTTCCTGGATACCTACAAATGAGAACCCGGCGCAAGCGGAGGCGCGAAGGGTTTAAAAGCTCCCATATCGAACCCCTCCTCGATTGGGAAATCCCCCAAGTGGGGACCAGTCCCGCCGGAAAGGCGGGACTAAATTTGCAAGGGCGGCGCAAGCACAGCGGGTCGCCCTTGTTTTTTTGTCTTGCGGCTTTCCCGGAAATATCATTTTTTTCATCCGATGCCGCCCAAAACCAAGCAAAAACTTCCCGGCCCGGAGGAGCTCCAAAAGCGCCTCAAAAAACCGGACTTCTGGTTTTTGTATTTGACTGGGGAGGAGGAATTCCGGATGCGCCGGGCGGTGGGCCATTGGGAAACATTGCTTCGAGCCAAACACCCAAACCTGAAAATCAAAAAACTTTTCGGCACGGAGCTGGACTGGGGAGAGCTGGCCAATTATCTTTCCGGGCTTTCCCTTTTCGGCGAAATTCAGTTGTTCTGGATTTTCGAAGCGGACAAGCTCCGCCAAGCGGTAAGGGAGAGCTTGACGCGCGTTTTGGAAAACTACTCCGGCCCGCATTACCTGCTTTTCTGGGGGGAGGAGGCCGACAGTCGGCTCAACTTTACCAAATTGTTTGCGGAACGGAATCTCCTGTTTAAATTCACCCCCTTCTCCAAACCGGAACAGGTCACCGGTTGGCTCATGGGCTACGCCTCCGAGCGGGGACTTGCCGTTTCGCCGGACGTGGCCCAAATGCTGGTTGAAAAATTGGGCACCGACCTGTCGCTTCTATCTTCTGAAATCGAAAAACTGGCTTTGGCCTACGACAAGCTGCCGCCCAAGGAGCAGTTGGAAAAGGAAATAACCTCCCAGCGCCGCTTTTTCCCCTGGGATTTGGCGGATGCCCTGGCCAAAAAGGATGCCGCCCGCGCTCTTCTGGTTTTGAAATCCCTGCGCGAGGAGGGGAACTCCCCTGGCACCATCTTTTATCAGCTGACCGAGCATTACTCCAAGCTTCTGGCTTTGGTTTTGTCCGGGGACTTTTCGCTGCGTACGGTTCAGGAGTGGAAGTTTTACGGCTTTTTGCACCCAACCGTTTTGGCTCAAGCCAAAACACTTTCCAAGGACTCAGTTTTAGCAGCCATCGAGAAACTCGCCTCCGCCGAACGCCAGACCCGTTTTGAAAAAATCGAGCCGGAGCTGGTGCTGGAAACGACGGTCGTCCAGCTCTGTCAAAACTCATAGGTTTTTCCTCTTTCTGCTCCCCTAATAGGTGGTGTCGCAGTTAAGTTATTGATACACAACGGAAAAATTAATCGACCCCGGCTTTTGGCTTGAGTGTATAATTCTTTTGAAGGGGCAAGTAAGGTAAAAAGAAAGGAGTCGTTATGCGTAGGGTATTCCTCTCTTTCATTTTGCTCGTGGCATTTGCCGCTTTGGCCACAGCCCAGATACAACAGAACCGGCCTTATTCCGGGCCGCAGATGAGCCGCCCGAATGGTCTCGGCATGATCCTTGGGGAGCCGACCGGTATTTCTTTCAAACACTGGATTTCCCGCAAGAACGCTTTCGACGCCGGTTTCGCCTGGTCGTTTGCCGGCCGCGGGGATGAACTGCACATGCATGCCGATTACCTGTGGCATACCCCGTTGAGTTCGTCTGATGAAGCCGTGCGGAGAACCGATTTCTACATCGGCATCGGCGGACGGGCGCGGTTTGAAAGCGACGCCCGCGTGGGCGCGCGCGTGCCGCTCGGTTTTTCCCACTTTATCAAGGACACCCCGCTGGACGTGTTCTTTGAGGTGGCGCCAATTCTGGACTTAGTGCCGGAAACCGATATGTCCGCCAATGGCGGCATCGGCCTGCGCTACTACTTCTAATTTTTTAAGCAAAACGAAAGGGCGCCCCTTGACCGGGGCGCCCTTTTTTGTCAGCTTCTCTTTTTATCCAGCCAAAAAGCCGCACCCGCCAATACGAAATACATGACGAAGCCGGATGCGGCCACCATTTGCACCTTGGGAGGTGGCGGACCGAAAAGATTAAGCAAATTGAAAATTAGCAGGAGCAAGGCGAAAACCGGCATTCCGTATTTTCCAAGTTTGCTTGCTGGTTTTGTGGTTTTGAGATAAATCCAAGCTCCCACCAAAAAGATAGCGGATTCCAGCAGATAAGCCGCCGCCGGATAGTTCCACAACCCTATCCCGAGTTTGGGCGAACTGGTGCCAAAGGCCAGCGGCAAGTCCGGCCGGTGAACGAGCAGGTCCAAGAAAAAGTGGGAAAGAACTGCTATTGCTATTATCGAAGCTACTTTGCTCTTTTGCCAACCAGTTTTTGCCGGTAAAATCCGAAAGAGCAGATAGGCCAAGCCGGCCCAGATAAGGGACATCAGCAAGCTGTGGGTAAACGGATAATAGACGAAATCGAGCGGATTGGCGGCGGTTATGCCAGGGGAGATTTCAACTTTTTCAATTCCTAAAAGCACCAAAACTGTCCAGAGAATGTCCACAAACTGGACGGCCAGAAATAACAGCCCGAGCGAAATCCCCTTGTCCGCTTTTTTAAGCCCTAACGCGACCCCGTAATGCCCGATAAACAATTCTTACCACCGCTTCCGAAACGGAAAGTCGTTATCGTCCCGTTTTTGCGGCGGCTTGCGCAGTGTTATGCTGCGGCGCGGTTTGCCTCTTTCGGCGGAGGAAGTGGAGGGATGGTCGATGAGCGCATCCGGCCCTTTGCCGATTAAATCCTTGCGCCGGATTGCTATCAAGGCCCGCCGCACCCGTTCGTAGCTTTCCGGCTCGTAGTGCTTCAAAATCGCCCGGTGGACTTTCCGATCCGCCGTGCGCGCCGGAACATACACCGGCGAACCGGTTACCGGGTCAAATCCGGTGAAATAGCGCGTGGTGGAAAAGGAAAGCGGCACGGGCAGAAAATCCAGAATCTTGTCCGCTTTCAGCTTGCGCCGGCGGAGAAACAGGGTCAGCTCCACCACGTCGGAGGTCTCCACGCCCGGACGGCCGACTACCAGGGCGGGCAAATGATACGTCTCGCTCCGCTTCCCCAGAAAGCGAAGTTCGCAGCAGGAGGCAAAGCCGTGCAAAAACTCCGTCGTATTTTTTGGCTCCGATTTGGCCGCCGAGTGAAAAGCCGGTATTCCGGTGGCCGGCCCGCGCAGCGGGCTGCCGACAATCGAATCCGGGTTGTACACGCCGTGGAAGGAAACCCCCTCCACGCCTGCAATCCCTTCCAGGGCCTCCCGCAGCTCCAGTTGGGAGACCAGGTGTCCTTCCCGTCTCGGCCATTTGCGGGCCGACCAGCATCCTTCCGGCTCCTTCTCCAAATCATGCACCCCCCCCGGCTTGCGGGCCGCATAGCCGCCGACGATGGAAAGCTGTCCGGAAAATTCCGAAAGGGCGGCCAGCCGCTCCGCCTCCTTTTTGATGGAATCCAAGCTGCGCACCTCCATTTGCGAACGGAAATGAAAGGCATTGGGGCAGACCGCCGGCGGCGCCGAACAGCCCCGCACGGCAACGATGGTTTGCTCCAGAACGGAGGCCATCGGAATCGGCTCCTTTTTATAAAGCGGATGCGGTTTGCGTGTGAACGGCAAATCGTAGAACGAATCGACCGTCTCGGTCTCCAGCGGGGGGGCCGGCGGATTTTCCACCAAGTACCAATCCACAACCAACTGCGCGGCCGGTTGCGGGGAGGGGGCGAAATAGTTCTCTGCGTAACGGGAAAAACCTTTCAAAAAGGAATGCCGGCATTTGGCCAATTCTTCATACGGAGTCAATTCAAGAAAATCGTTTCCAATTCTTTTTTGTTTGAAGGCCGTGCCGGGAAGGTCTTTGATTTCACCGATTTTTTCCCCCGCCTGCATTCTTTTGGCCAGTTCCAAGGCCGTTTTTTCCGGCGGGCCATAAATGACCATATCCGCCTTGGCATCAAAAAGAACGGGCCGCCGCACCCGCTCCTCCCAGAAGTCGTAATGCGCCAGGCGGCGCAGCGAGGCCTCCAAGCCGAAGAGAACGACGGGGACTCCCCCGCCCCCCTCTCGCGCCCGGTGGGCATAGACGATGGAGGCCCGGTCGGGACGCAAGCCGACATGCCCTTTGTGGGAATACGGATCCTCTTTTTGCCGGCTGCGGCTTGGAGTGTAGTTGGCCGTCATGGAATCCAGATTTCCGGCGGTGATTAAATAGAAAAGTTTCGGCTTTCCCAAGGCGGTAAACGCCTCGGCCGATTTCCAGTCCGGCTGGGGGAGAATGCCAACCCGGAAACCGTTCTTTTCCAAAACGCGGCCGACCAGGGCCGCTTCCATAAAGGGATGGTCGATGTAGGAGTCGCCGGTGACGATGAGGATATCAATCTCCCCCCAGCCGCGAAAGTGCATTTCGGCCGCACTAACCGGCAAAGGGTACAGTGCACCCTCGGTTTTTCGATTTAAAACCGCCACCCTGCCTCCTGTGCCCCAATTCTCCTATGAGGCAAAAAACCGCCCGGACGAGCCAGCCCCGGCGTGCCCCGCTTCCCCCGGCGGCGAACGGCCGGGGAACTCTTCTCCGGCCAACTCCTTTAGCCGGAACTGCCCGAAGTATAAATCAATTTATAAGAAAAGCAAATCCCAAGGGTTTACCTTATCAAGGTCATCTTTTTGGTTTCAACCTCGTCCCCGGCTTGCAACTTATACAGATATATCCCGCTCGGTAATGGTTTCCCAAAAGCATCCGTTCCATCCCACCTAATTTGCCTGTATCCTGCGGGCTGTTCAGCACTTACTAAAGTCCTAACCAACTGCCCGATAATATTAAAAATTTCCAGCTTGACAGGAGACCTGTGAGATAGAGAATAAGAAATGACAGTTCCCGCATTAAAAGGATTAGGATAGTTTTGATACATCTCGAACTGCCTGGGCAAAGTTCCGGGTTCATCTCCAACTCCGGTGGTAATCAGAGCCACTTCTAAAGTCGGATTACTGGAGTGCCCGGTGGTGTCAATGGCCACCAGTTTGTAAAAGCGACTTTCGGTCAGTTTTCCATCCAAAAAAACCGAATCGGTCTTTGGAAGGATTGCCCAGAGGTGGGCCGAATCAGCCAGCACGCCTGATATAGTGTCTCGAAAAAGCAAATAGTTACCCAAATCGGCTTCTGTGTTCGGTTTCCAGCTTAAAACCACCGTTGAATCGGGTTGGACTAAACCCGAGAAATTTAAAGGACTTCGAGGAGATAAATCTGGATAGGAAGTAATATTACCCCAAGGCCCGCCCCAGACTCCTAAATCGGAACGAGTGGCGTCCAAATCCAGAATGGCGGTGTCGCCGGTGTCAATCGCTGGAGAAGCGAATTGTAACTCCCAATCAACGCTATCCACGAACATTGGGTCAAAGCTGTAGTTGTTAGTGGGGACTAAAGTATCGCGAGCTCCACCTGCATACGATACAATAAAAGCTCGGGGGCCATTTGTGCGCCAGACTGCATTGTGATGAACACTATCAAAGTTTGCGCCGGATTGAACGGCAAAATCATACAAATTGTCCACCATCGTGTTATTGGCAACTCGACCCAAGGCTGTATTAACGACGATCCCGACACCGGTTCGGAACAGATGATTGTTGGAAATCTCCGGACCAAAAAAGTCAATGGCTTCAGCATCCACGTCAAAGAAAATATTGTTGACCACTCGGCCACTATCACTTACATCTCCCCGTATGCACCTGCCACTATTAGGGCCAAATATGTTGTTGGCGATAGTAACATAAGGAGAGTAGATGAAATCGAAATAGATTATTGCGTTGCGGAAAATGTTGCCTTGAATCAGTCCGGAAACAGTTTGAAATCCTATGCCGCAGTTGTCGAATATATTATTAACTATTCTCGTAAAAGTTCGGTCGTAGAAACAACAGTTTGATAGATTTATAGCACTAGAATAGAATCCTTCAAAAAGGTTCTCCTCTATTGTGGTTGCCCGTGCAGAATCAAGCGTTATTACTGCTACAGAGGTATTTCCCATACCATTCATACGAACTTTCTTCACCTGGCAGAAATTAGCAAAATAGAAAAAATAGGCTGCCGACATAACCGGGCTTCTTATGATGTGAGTAGAATCACGCCCAGCGCCGATGAGAACCATTCCGGGTTTGAATATGATTTCATTGGAATCTGAATAAAAGGTTCCAGCGGCTACCTGGACGGTATCGTAGGTGTTGGCAATCTTGAAAGCCAATCCCAAGCTGTCGGTGGCTTTTTCCCAGGTGTCGTAAGGCGGTGTATTTGAACCGGAGCGGGAAACATAGTGGGTAGTGGCAGAAAGTTGCTCGAAAGTCAAAAAGAATATGATTGTCCCCAACCAAATCGCCCGGAATTTGGTTCGGTTATTCAAAATGCGCCTTCTTTTTGCCGTATTTGGTTAGGGGGAAAACCCAAACCGCCCCGGGTCGGTGGCCAAAATGGCCGCCGCCAGAAAGCGGGGGACGTAATCCCGGGTCTCCTGCGGAATCAGCCCCTTTTGCGACAGGTAAAAATAATCCCCGTGGGTCAAATAATCCTCCACCTTGCGCGAGGCCTTTCGCACGGAACCCTGGCCGGTGTTGTAGGAAGCAATCGCCTTGAAAGCCGAGCCGGATTTTTCCCGTATGAGAAAATCCAGGTACTCGGCGGCGGCGATTGTCGATTTGGCCGGGTCGGTCCGCTCGTCAATTTTGCGGTTTAAATCCACCTTTAACCCGTGATCCTTTGCGGTCGGAATCATAAACTGCCAGAGCCCCACCGCCCCGGAGGGGGATTTGGCGGTCGGGTTGAACTTTGATTCAATGTAGGCCAGATACGCCAGCTCCGGCGGCAGCTTTTTTCTTTTCAAGGCCCGCATCGCATCCGGCAGATAAACGGGCCCTTTTTCCAGAAGAATCCGAATCCCCAGCTTGTCTTTCTTTAAGTGATTTACCTGTTCCATCACCACGGAAACGAAGGAGGGTTTGACTTTGGAGCTGTCCTCGTGCAGGGCGGCGGAAAGCTCTTTCACCCGCCGCTCAATGTAGGCAAAATCCTCGCTGCCGGCCGCTTCCGCCGCCTCATCCCCGGTATCGATGCTTGCCGCCACGCTCCCGTCCGCCTTTTCCGTTTTCCCGGTGCTGAAAAGGGCGAAGGCCAAAACGGCCAAAACCACCACCGCGCCGCCGGCGATGGAAAAAAGCAGAACCGGTTTTTTCTGCGCCGGCCGTTTGGGGGGGGTAATCGGTGCGGGAAGTTCCAGGCCAACGGAGAGCTCCGGTCCGTTGTTCCCCAACATAATCCGGTCGCCATTTTTCACTGCGGTCCGGCTGGATATCCTTTTGCCGTTCAAAAAAGTGCCGTTGGTGGAGCCGACATCCTCCAGAAAAAGCCCTTCGCCTGATTTGGAAAGCTCGGCGTGATAGCGGGAAACGACCGGGCTGGGAGGGTCGAAAAAGGCAACGTCGTTGTTCCGCTCCCGCCCCAGTTTCACCACCCGGCCGGGAGTCAAATCGATCTCAAATTTTTTCCCCTGCGCCGGCCCTTTGAGCACTTCCAGCTTCAATTTGGGCAAATCCAAAACCAAAATCCGGGTCGCCCCGGCCGGTTCGGAAAAGATGCGGGAACTCTCCTCCAAATGGATGCGAACCTGCGGCCCGGCCAGCCCGAACGCCACGACATCCCCGTCCGCCGGAAAATGCCGGGTGATTTTTTTGCCGTTGACCAGAGTGCCGTTGGTGGAGCCCAAGTCCCGAAGCTCCCATCGGCCGCCCGCTTCCTCCAAAATGGCGTGGTTGAAGGAGACGGCCGGGTCTTTCTGGAAATCAAAAACCACCTCCCCCTGCGTATCCCGGCCGATCCGCACCTGCCGGCCGTCAAAGCGCCGCTCCCCCTGAATGCTGCCGGATAAAAATTCCAGAACGATGCTCATTTTGCTTCCTTACTGCTCAAAAATCATGTCCGCCACCCGCGCCAGGGAAACGATGTCCCTGTTTTTCAACGGCGAACGGGAAACCGGCCGGCCGTTCACGTAGGTGTGGTTGGTGGAGTTCAAATCGACAAGCTCCCAGCGGCCGCCGTTTTTTTCAATCCGGGCGTGGCGGCGGGAAACCCCTTCGTAATCCAGAACAATCTGGTTGTCGCTGCTGGCCCCGAGGGTTATCACGGCGTCGTTCAGGGTGAAACGGGTTCCGGCCAGCCGCCCCTTTTGCACGGTTAGGGTGGCCGGTCCTTTTGACCCTTTGCCGAAAGTTAAGGGGGTTTTGCAGAAATAGCAAACCGTCCAGGCCGGCTCCACCTTGTGCCCGCAGGCCGGGCACTTCCGTCCCTTTTTTTTCACCAAAAGCACGATCAGGAAAGCCCCCAGCCCCGCAGCGACCAGAATGCCGGCGACCAGAAGCACCAGCTTCAGCGAGCCCCCTTCATCCGTTTTTTCTTCCTCGACGAACTCCTCATCGGCTCCAAGCCGCTTGGCCGAGCCCGCGGAAAAAGTTTTTCCTTCCAGGGTGACGGCGGCGTTTAACACCCCGCCCCCGGCCGGGGTGAAGCGGACGACCAATTGATATTTCAGCGCCTTGATAATCCGGGCGAAAACCTGCGAGACGTTCTTCGGCTCCGCCGTCTCGAAGTAAATCCCCTGCGTTGCTTCCGAAATCCGGCGCAAATCGGATAGGTGGCTTCCTCCCTCACCGCGCGGCAAAGCAACGGTGTATACGTTGGCAAACCCTTGGTCTTCCGCGAGGTGCAAAACATCCATATAGCCGGAAGTGGAGGCCCCGTCCTCGCTATCCGTCACCAGAATGATGACCGGCAAAAGCCCCGGCGAGCGCTCCTTCAAAGCCCGGTTAGCCGCGAGGAGGGCGTCAAAAAAGCAAAGCCCTTCGGAGGAAAGTTTAAGCCCCCGCAAGGCCATTTCGGCTGTCCGGGTGTTCCCTTCCGCCTCCAGAAGCGCTTCCGGTTTTCCGGCGGCGGAAAACAAAAAAAGCTTGTCGTTCGGTTCGTCCAGTTCCGGATGCACTTCCCGCACGAACGCCTCTTTGAGTTCCTTTTCCTCTTCGTCTGAAAGCCGCCCCGCGGCCCAAACGAGGGCGATGGCCAGCTTCAAGTCCGACTTGAGGAGCGACACGGGAGAGGAGAACTCCAGCGGCTCCCCGCTCAAGTCGAGCCGGATGTCGGAATCCAAAAGCCAGTCCGCCAGATTGCCGGCGGCGTCAAACGGCTGCAGAAGCACTACCCCTTTTTTGAAGTCGGAATACGGCACCAAAAGATGTCCCGAATCTCCGAGGGAACTGGTAAAACTCTTGACGCCCGGTGCGGTTTTTTGCGCGACCGCCTCCGGCACCGCTTCCACCAGCCCCTTCAAACTGTATTTTTTTATCTCCTTCTTGCCTCCGTCCAGAACAAAAAGCTTCCCCCCGCGGGTGACCACCAGAACGGACGGGGCTGAAAGCCCCGCTTTCTCCCCGGCCAGAATTTTTTTCCAAGCCGGCGTGCGCCAGCTTGGCAGGTACCAGACCGCCGGTTCCCCGGCGTCCAGAACGAAAAGCTCGCCGAACGGCCCCGAAACCAAATCCGCCGGCTGCCGGAACTCCTTTCCTTCCGCGGAAAGGGGAATCTCCTGCAAAAACCGGCGGTTGCCGTCATACACTGGAATGGAGCGCCGCCCCAAATCCAAAACAAAAAGGTTTCCCTGCCGGTCGGCGGCTACCGCTGCGGGGCGGTTCATCACCTGTCCTGCGGAAACCGATTCGACGGCGGCCACCGGCCGCTTGAAGGCGTCGAATTCAAGAACCTTTTTGCGCGCCTCCTCGACGATGAAAACGTTGTCCGAATCGTCAAGCGTCAAAGCCAGCGGTCGGGCGAAGGTTTTGGACCCGCCGAGCTGTCCCACCCGCGTCCCGGAGGGGTCAAAAATAAAAACGATGCGCTCCTGCGAGTCGAGGATGTAAATTTTGCCGCTCCGGTCGCCGAACAGGTCGACCGGAAAGCCGATTTTGTTTTTCTTTTTGTCCCCCAGAACCGTGAGCAGCTCTCCCTCCGGGCCGAAGGCAAAAACCCGCTTGTTCTTCCCGTCCCCCACCCAAAAACTGCCGGCGCTGTCGGCCCAGAGGGAGACCGGCTTCTCCAAGTCGGGCGCCAACCGGGCCAAATCGAAGCTCCGCTCCGCGGTCGGCTGGGCCAAAGCCGCCCCAGCATAAAGCAGAAAGCCGAGCGCTGTAAAAAGTCGTTTAAGCATAGTTCGTGGAATTACCTCCACTGATGATAAAATAAAAACTAAACCGCCCGGAGCAACCCCTTTTTGCATTTCACTCCACCGGCGGCCAACCTCTCCTTGTTTTAGTACCGGACCCTTTTCAACTATCTGTCGCGGCAGAAGAAGCGGAGATAGCCAAGCAAGCGTTGTGCCAACCGGCTGGGCGGGAGCGGCTTGGCGGGGCTGTCCTTGGCAAAAAAACCCTTGACAAATTCCGGTCGGCCTGCGTATCATTTTATGGCTTTTAACAAGATAACGAAAGGAGTGGTTTTGTGAGGTCTTTGGCCTGTAAACTATTAACCCTTCTTTTAGCTTTATTTTTACTCCTTTCTTTCTCCGCTCCCGCTTTCGCCCTACCCATGCGGTATTGGTTGGCTGTTCAGGATGTAGATGAAATTCCCCATCCTCACGCAATGAAATATGCTACGTTTTATGTTGTAATTTCTTTGCCAACGGGTGGGTTCATGCTTTTCCCTATTGTTGTGAAATCAAAGACAGCTTCCGAGAAGAGTTCCGATGTAAAAACATCCGGTTCGCCACGACTCGATGAATACACCCAATAAAAGGCAGGATTCAGCAAACAAGCAGTTGGAACGGATTGATTCTTTAGTTCGCGAGAAGCGTTTTAACGAGGCCTTCGCTTCTCTAAAAGGAATCTCCACAGAATTCTGCGAACAGGTTTCTTCCAAGGAAGCCGCTTATTATCACTATTTGGAAGGTTACATTCTCTGGGAATTGGGAGACAAGAAATTGGCTGTGAACGCGGCCCGCAAAGCTTTGGACATGTATTTGAGCCTGCGTGAGTTTGCGGGCATCGCCAAAGCCGAGAATCTAATCGGTTCACTTTTAATAGATTTGGGAAACTTGACGAGTGCTCAAGAGCATCTGCAACAGGCCATTGCGGGCTTTAAGTTTGCAGGCGACTTCCCTTCGGCAGCTCGTGCTTTAAATCAACTTGCTTACCTCCACTATACGAAGGGCGAGTTCAGTTTGGCTACTCATTTCAATAAAGAGGCTAGGGAATGCGCGGATAAAGCGAACGATCATTATTATGCCATTGTTCTGGGAGGCAGTTTAGCAGCTTATCAAGTCTTTTACGGCCAGTGGAAATTGGCCATGGCAAACCTGGGTCCCTATTTAAGAGAAACGAAGAAGGCCAAGGATTTCTACAACATTGTTAGCGGGCTGGTCTTATCTGGCGTTTCAAAAAAGCTGGGTGGGAATTCAAAGAGTGCTCGTGCGGATTACATTGAGGCCGTTAGGCTCGCAGGTCAGGAGAACCTTATTGGCAACTTAAAAATCGCGTATGAGTACCTTGCCGAACTCTCCATCGCCGAAGGCCGCTTTGCCGAAGCCGAGGATTACCTTAAGAAAGCGCTCGAAATCGGTGAGCGGGTTTCCCCCTACGGCACGATTATGACCCAGTGCTGGCGGTTGATGGGGGATTTGTACAACGCCAAAGGGGAGCCGTCCGAGGCCTTGAAGGCCTACGAGACCTGCGAAAGCTATTTAATCAAACTGCCGGAGGAACTGGAGCGGGGGGCCTGCTTTGTCGGCCGGGGCGTGGCCTATGCCAACCTGAAGAACTGGAAGGACGCCAAAAGCGCTTTTGACCGGGCCTTCGAGGTGTTCGAGAATTGCGAGAACGATTGGGAGCTTTTCAAAGCCGTGGTCACCGCCGTGGAGTGCGGGGCCTATGCCTCCAAACAGATGGGAACGGAACTTTTGATGGGATGCGAGTTTTTCCAAAAATACGAGCACCCGGCGTGGGAAGAACGGGCACGGAAGCTCTTGGGGGGACTGGAAGGCGCCCACGACCGGCTGCCCCTGGACGCCAAGAAGGGGAATTTGGAAAAGCAGGAAATTATTACGGCCTTGCAGGAAACAGGGAACAACGTCACCTTGGCGGCCAAAAAGCTGGGCCTTCTGCGCTCCACCCTGCATTACAAAATCAAGCGCTACAAAATAA
>DATLYY010000017.1 GCA_035574275.1 Verrucomicrobiia bacterium | reverse complement strand
AGGTGTCGGTGCCGACGACGATGGAAAAATCGGCCAGCGGGGCTGGGCCTGCGTCAGTGTTGAAAAGTTCCAGCCATTCCAAGCTGGTGAAAGCGCCCGGCTCGTTGGCCAGGACTTCGTTGATGACGACCTTTGGAGTTTGCGCCAGGGCGGCACTGGCTGAAAAGAAAAAAAAGACAAACGCAAAAAGGGCGCGCATCACCAGGGGCGGGCGAGCTCGACTCGCAGAAAAGTCGAAGGTTTGTTGGAAAGGGAGCGGTTGAAATCCTTGGAGAAGCGGGCCATAAACTCCAGCTCCGGATAAATTTTCAAGCGCTCTTCGAGATAGAAAGTGTAATAAAACCGGTCGGGGGGCCGGTCCGTGCGTTCGCCGATTTTACCCCAAGCGGTCAGGCGCAAACGATTCTGTTTCCAGCACGCCCGGGCCGAAAGGGCTTCTCCCTTATGCCCCAAAAACCCCTTCTGCGATTCGCCGGAGAGCCGGAAATCCAGATTTTCGTTGAATTCGTAATCGGCGGCGATTCTTCCCTGCCAGCGCTGGCGGGCTTCTAAGGTGTCGGAAAAGTCGCTCTTGGTGAAGCGGCCGGAAAATCCAAGTTTTTTGAAGGGGCGGTAGCGGCTGGAAAAGGAAAAGCGGTGCCGGTTCAAGTTTTCCCCCAAGGGGCCCCAGAAGCCGATTTTTGAATCGAAGCTGAAGCGAGCATCGGGGCGCCAATGCTCGCTCCAGATAAACCCTTTCGTGCGGCTGCGGGGGGTGCGATAGGAAAAATCCACTTCTTCAATTTTCTGTGTGCGGTAATCGCCGAAGGAGGGGCCGCCGGAGCGGATGAGCAAACCGGTGTTGTAGTTCCAGAAATCGATTTGGGAGCGCCAGTAGCCGTGGCTGGCTTGAGCCGAAAAAACGTAACCGGCCGGTTTTTGGTCCAGATAGCCGCCCTCCGCAGAGAGTTCGGCTTCCCGCCATTTGAACCGGGCGAAGGCGGAGCCGAGGGGAAAAGATTTTTTGGCCTCTGTCTGTCTGTTTTTTAGCTCTTCCCTGCCCATCAGCATACCGGCCTCAAAGTTTTCCCGAAAATAAGTGATGCCCCCCGCGGCGAGCAAGTCTTCGTTGGTTTGGCTTTGGTCGAAGGAAGCAACGGCCTCGAAAGCAAAATGTTCAAGGGTGCGGCGGGACAATAGACCATTGTAGCGGGTGTAATCGGGGAAAGCGATTGAATTGGCGAAATCATCCGGCTTGGAGACGGAGGGCAGAGGGTAAAATCCCCGGCCTAAAATCAACCCTTCGCCCCACGTGTAATCAAAATTTCCGGCGCGGGCTTCCCAGTCGCCCTCTGCAAACCAAGCGCCTCTTCTTCGTAGGGAAAGCTCGTGCGCCGTAGGGGTTTTGGCCCCTTCGGCGAAGAAGCCGAAAGCATTTTTGGCCGGGCTTCGGAAGGAAAAATAATTGCGGCTCTCTTTTTGCGGGGCGATTGAGTACTGGCTGCCGAGGTTGAAATAAAGGGGAAAATGAATTTCGGGCAAAGAATCGACGTTCAACTCCTCTTGCGCCACGAAGGAGAGTTTTGCGCCGCTTTTTTCCGAGGCCAAAAGTGCTTCCTCGAAGGTTTCCATTGAAATTTCGCCGTCGCGGAGCATTTCCAAAAGCTCGTCTATGGAGAAAAGGGAATCGGATTGGGCGTGGAGTTTGCCCGCCGCAAGGACTATAAGCGAAAATAGTTGTAATATGCCGACCCTACCAACTTGCATACGATTTTCCGGTTGAACCCGAGCCGGGGAATTTTAGTCAAATGAGTACCGTTTGTAAAGCGGCGGAAACTGGTTTCCAAGTTGTGCGTTTTTCCGCGGACCTTGCGGATTTTTGAACCTCAGGGGATGGTCGCGAAAGCCTTTTTATTGAATTAGCGAACTTTAACCCGTGCGCCGTCTGTAAGTTCGTTGGTGGGGTGGGCGACGATGCGCTCGCCAGCTTCGAGGCCCTTCAGGATTTCCGTTTCAAAACATCCTCTGCGACCCGGTTCAACCGGCCGCAGCCGGGCGCGGCTCCCCTCGACGGTGAAAACGCTCCAGCCCTTCCCGGAGCGGAAAAGGGCGCTTGTGGGAACTTTCAAAACGGAATCCGCCTCCCAGATTACGATTCTGGCCACCACGCGAAAGCCGTCCCCCAAAGGGCTGGCGGAATCGACAAAGTCCGCCACAACGTTCACCCGCTTTTCCTCGATCCCCAGAGCGGAAACTTTGGTGAAGGCGGCCGGCTCCACCGTGCGCACCCGGGCGCGGAGGGGCCTCTCGCCCCCCCATTCTTCCAAAAGCACCGGCATCCCGGGCAATATTTTCACCGCGTCGGTGGAGAGAACATCCACGACGACTTCCAAATGAGCGGGGTCGCCCAAAATCATAAGCGGCGTGCCGGCAGCGACCACCCGCTCGCTTTTTTCCAGAATCCGCAGAATCTTTCCCTGCACCGGGGCGCGCAGGCGCATCACCCGGGAACCGTTGGCGGCCGGTTCAACGGCCATCAACCCGGCGCGGGCGATCTGCACTTCGGCCTCCGCCGCCCGGAGCTCGCACTCGGAGGCCTCCAAATCCTTGGCGGCGGCCAGTTCGGAAACGGCGGCGGCCTCCGTCTCGCGGCGTGAAATCAGATTTCTTTTGGCCAGCCCCTCCACCCGCTCCTTTTCCCGTTGGGCCTGGCGGTGAAGGGCGCGGGCGCGCTCCAGCGCCGCCTGGACCTCCTTTTGGCGGGCCGCGGCGGCGGCGATCCGTTCGGTGAGTTCAGCCTGCTCCCGCGGCCCCAACGGCACGGGATGGAGGGAGACGAGAACCTCCCCTTTTTTAACCGCATCCCCGTCGTGCCATTCCACGCGCTCCATCCGCCCGGCGACGGGGGCGGCCACTGTGTAGTGGTCGTGGGCGCGGGCCTCTCCTTCCTCGTCGATGGTCACTCGCAGGACCCCCACCTTGACTTTCGCCGTTTCGACGGAAATCGGGGAGGGGAGCAGCGCGTACACTAAAAAGGCCGTCACCACCAGCGAAACGGCGAAAAAAAGAATTTTCGGCACGCTTATTTTTTTCATCATTCACCCGTTTTCAAAACGGACACCAAGTCCAGCCGGTTCAAAAGCCGCACGACCACCAAAGCGGAAAGAAACGCGGCCGCGCCGACCGTGGCAATGGAAAAAACGAAGGAGCGGCCGCTGATGGCCAAAGGCATCCGGTACAGCTCCGATTCCATCACCTCTGAAAGAAGGGCGGCGACGGCATAGCCCAGGACCAACCCGAAGGGAAGGGCCGCAATCGTCAGAAAGGACTGTTCTCCCACAAGCATGAAGGCGGTCTCCTTTTTGGAAAAACCCAGAACGCGCAAGCTGGCCAGCTCGCGGCCCCGCTCGGAGAGGGCGATGCGGGCGCTGTTGTACACCACCGCGACGGCGATCACGCAGGCAAAGAGGATGAGCACGGTGGTGGTGACGGTCAAACTTTCAGCGATCGATTTTTGAAAACTTTCCAGCATCACGGAGCGGACGGCGACACCCGCCACGGCGGGGGTCTTTTTCAGTTCGGCGTACAACGCCTGCTCGGCAGGCGGGTCGACCGCTAAAAAGGCACCGGAAACGTTTCCCTCTTCGCGCAAGAGGCGTCCCAAAGCGGCCCGATCCATATAGGCGGAGACCCCCACCATTTCATCCACGAGACCGACCAAAACAACCCGGCGCACGGGGCGCTCCCCTTCCAAAACCTCGAGGGTCAACGTGTCCCCCCGGGCGGCGCCCAAAATTTCCGCCAGCTTGGAGGTCAGTACCAGCCCTTCCGGCGGCAGAAAAACTTTTTTTTCGTTTTTGTCCAGCAGCGTCCGCAGCTTTCCCTCCGGCTCCAAGCCGAAAAGCCCGAGCCGTTTGGCGCGGTGGCCGAAGCGCAGGCGGACCGGAACGGCGCGGAACGGCTCGGTTTTGCGCACCCCTTCGAGCTGATTCAGTTCGTAACGAACGCGCCCGGGGAGGGGTGTTGCAAAAAGGACGGTCATATCCTCCCGTTGAATGGCCCGAAACTGGAGATCTATGATTTTGTCAACGGCGTCGAAAAAGTAGCGACCCAGAAGCAGAATGGCGACGGCCCAAGCGATGCCCAAAAGAGAAAGAAAGGCCTTCAAGGGGCGGCGCTCCAAGTTGCGCAGAATCATCCGCGCAGGGATGGAGAAAAATCGGGACAGCCCCAGCCGTTCGGCCCAGCCGGTACGGAAGCGGGCCGGGGCGGGGGGGCGCATCGCTTCGGCCGGCGGCAGCGCCACGGCGGAACGCACGGAAGTCAAAGCTCCCAGTCCGGCGGACGCCGCGCTGGTGAAAATCGCCAACCCTATCAACCAGAAATCGGGGACAAATTGCAGGACCGGAAAATGAAAATAAAGGGAGTAGAGTTCGGCGATCTCCTTGCCAAACCAGATTCCCAAAGCAACCCCCAAAACGGTGCCGGCGAAAACCGCCGTCCAAGCGAACTTCAAGTAGTGCGCACCGATTTCCCAGTTGCCGTAGCCGAAGGCCTTCAAGACGCCAATCTGGGGCCTTTGCGTGCCGACCAGACGGGTCAGAACGATGTGGATTAAAAAGGCGGCGACGGCCAGGAAGATGGAGGGGACGAAGAGGCCGGTAATCCGGTCCTGGGCGATTTCATCCGAAAGAAAACGGTGGGAAATCTGCTCGGAACGGCTGTAGGTCCCCAAGCCGCCGTAGCGGGAAAGCAGGGCGTCCAGTCGGGAGATCACTTCGGCCTCGACGGCGCCCGGTGCCAGCGTCAGAGCCAGATCGTTGAAAGCCCCTTCCATGTTGAAGGCGGCGGCAAGCGCCTCCCGCCCCATCCAGAAAACGCCGAAGCGGCGGTTGTCCGGCAGGACCTCCGTGCCGCGGATTTCATAGACGTACTCGGGGGAAAGGGCAATGCCGACGATTTGGAGCTCCTCCCAGCGGCCGTTCAAAACCGCACCGATTCGGTCGCCGACCTTCAACTCGTTGGCCGTGGCGAACGCTTCGCTCGCCAGAACCTCCCCGCGGCGGCCCGGCTCGATGTAGCGGCCGGCCCGGAGGTGCAAATCGTTCAACATCGGAACTCTTTTTTCTGGAATGGAGACCATCCGACCGGTGGCGGGCTGCTCCAGTCCGGGAACGTCCAGGTTCACTTCCATAACGATGCGGGTTTGGACTTGAGCCACGCCGGGGATTCGGGCGATGCGCTCCGCCAAGGAGTTCGGGGCCCGCTTGAGATGGGCGAAGAGATTGGCGAAGCGGTATTCCTGATAGTAGGCGGCCTGCGAGACCACCAGCGACTGGTAGGCACTGCGCATGGTGACGTAGGCGGCGATGCCGCAGGCGACCACGAGTGCCACCGCAATCAACTGGCCGCGCAGCCGCCCAAGATCCCGCAGCAATTTTCTGTCAAGCGCGCCCATCGGCTACCAGGCCAGTTCCGCCGGAGAGGCCCGGCGCTCGTTTTTCCGGATGCCGGCCACTTGCCCGCTGCTCAAGCGGATGACCCGGTCGGCCATTTGCGCAATGGAGGCGTTGTGAGTGATGACCACGGTGATGGTTCCCAGTTCCCGGTTCACCTTTTCCAAAACTTCGAGCACGACTTTCCCCGTGGCAAAATCCAGTGCCCCGGTCGGCTCGTCACAGAGCAGCACCTCCGGACGTTTGGCCACGGCGCGGGCGATCGCCACCCGCTGCTGTTCCCCGCCGGAAAGCTGGGCCGGGAAATGGTGCATCCGATTTTCCAGCCCGACCAGCCGCAGGGCTTCTTCCGGGGCCATCGATCGGGGGGAGATTTCCGTGACCAAAGCTACGTTTTCCAAGGCGGTCAAGCTTGGAATCAGGTTGTAGAACTGGAACACGAAGCCGACATGCTCCCGGCGGAAGCGGGTCAAATCCGGTTCGTCAGCGGAAGTCAGTTTGTGATCGAGATAATAAACCTCGCCGCTGGTGGGGACGTCCAGCCCCCCTAGGATGTTGAGCAAAGTCGATTTGCCGCTGCCGGAGGGGCCCAGAAGCACCACGAATTCGCCGGCGTACAAATCAAAATCGACCCGCCGCAGGGCGTGAATTTCCACTTCTCCCATTTTGTAAATTTTTGAGATTTTGTGGATGTGAAAAATCCCTTCGGGATTTGCGGTCATACGGAAGAAGGGAGCATATGCGAAGGTCTTCGGGCAGTCAAGGGAGCAATTCAAGCTCCGTCGGCGACCGGCTTTCGTTTAGTGAAGAGATTCATTACCCCGACTTTTTGTTTTTCTTCGTGCCACGGCTTTTCTGACTTCATCCGCTAATGGCAAAAGGGGGACGGCAGCCAGAAGCAGAAACCAATTGGCGGCCGCAAACGGCGCCGTGCCGAACACTTTTTGAAAGGGCGGTAAATAAACGACGGCCAAAAGCAGAACCACCTCCACGCCCACCCCCAGCCACAGAAGGCGGTTGGTAAAAGGATTCATGCGAAAAAGGGACAAGCGCTCCGAGCGCTGGGTAAAGAGATTACCGACTTGAGAGGCCACGATGGCAGCCAGCGTCATTGTCGTTGCGGACGCATACAAAGTTCCTCCCGATGGCAGATCGATCCACTGCCCGACAAATCCGTTCCGCCAATACTGGAAATAAAAAGCGACCATCGCCGTAATCCCCTGGAACAGCCCCAACCAGAAAAAAACCCGGATCAAAAGCGGTTTGTCAATGACGTGCTGATTCCGCGGCCGGGGCGGCCGGTCCATGAGACCGGACTCGGGCTTTTCAGCCCCCAAGGCCAACGCGGGCATAATGTCCGTGCCCAAATCGATAGAAAGCACCTGCATTACGTTCAAGCCCAACGGAATCCTCCCGCTGGAAAGCGCGAAAAATATGAAGGGAAAGGCCTCCGCCACGTTGCTGGTGAAAATGTAGGTGATGAACTTGCGGATATTGGCGTAAACCGCGCGCCCCTCTTCCACCGCATTCACGATGGAGGCAAAGTCGTCATCGACCAGAACCATATCGGCGGCTTCCCTGGCCACATCCGTGCCGGATTTTCCCATTGCCACGCCGATATCGGCCTTCTTCAAAGCCGGGGCGTCATTGACGCCGTCGCCGGTAACGGCGACCACCTCCCCCATCGTTTGCAGGATGGCGACCAAACGGAGCTTCTCTTCCGGCGTAAAACGGGCGAAGACCACGTTGGCACGCAACACCTCCGCCAGTTCCGCATCGCTCATTTCGGCCACCTCTCCCCCCGTGTAAATCCGGGATCGGGAGGAGCGGAGGAGGCCTATCTTGCGGGCCACCGCTTCGGCGGTGAGTTCGTAATCCCCGGTAAACATCACCAGCCGGATGCCGGCCCGGTGACATTTTTCCACGGCCTCTGCCACCCCCGCTCGGGGTGGATCGGTAAGGGCGGCCAGCCCCAGAAAGGTCAGTTCCCGCTCCATCTGGTAAGGGGTGAAATCGGAAAGCGAGCCGGGAAGCGTACGCCGGGCGAAGGCCAAAACCCGCAGACCGCCCCGGGCGTAGCCGTCAACGGCATCAGAAATTTCCCGGCGGGTTTTTTCATCGAGGGTAATTTCCGCGCCTCCCTGCCGGAAGCGGGTGCAGAGGGTCAAAAGTTCTTTGGCGGAACCTTTGACGAAGACGATGCGCTCTTCCGGCCCCTGCTGAATGGTGGTCATTCGCCGCCGGCGGGTGTCGAAGGGGATTTCCGAAATCCTCGGATACAGGCGTTCAATTTCCTCTCCGTTAAGACCTGCTTTCAACGCGGCCACTCTCAAAGCTGCTTCGCCGGACTCCCCAACCGGTGTCCAGACCCCCGGGACACTTCCCGAGGATACAAGGCGTGAATTGTTGCACAAACTGGCGGCTGTGAGCAGCTCCTGCAAATCCGGCTGAAAATGAACCGAAACCGGCCGGCCCGCTTCCAGAACCTGCCCATCAGAATGATAGCCCACGCCGGTCAGTTTCAACTTTCGCCCGCCCACCCAGAAGTCGGTCACGGTCATTTCGTTTTGGGTCAAGGTGCCGGTTTTGTCCGTGCAGATGACGGTGGTGGAGCCCAACGTTTCGACCGAAGAGAGGGTCTTGACCAAGGCGTTGCGGCGGGCCATCCGCTGCACCCCCATGGCCAATGAGAGCGTGACGGTGGGCAGAAGCCCTTCCGGGACGAAGGCAACAATCATTCCCATCGCAAAGACAAATCCTACCCGTAACTCCAAGCCGGCCAAAAGAGTGGCCGCCGCCCAAAAAACCGCGCCGATGGCAACGACCAAGAGGGTGATCAGCCGCGTCACCCACATCATCTCCTTCTGCAGGGGACTGGGTGCCTCCGGTAGGGCTTGTGTCAGCCGGGCAATTTTTCCAAACTCGGTGTCACCGCCTGTGGCAATGACCACGGCCCGGGCGCTGCCGGTCGCGACACTGGTGCCGGCGAAAATTAAATTGGGGTACTCCCAGCGGTCTTGATGAGGGTGGGCAACATCACCGGTTTTCTGCACCGGTCGGGATTCGCCAGTCAGGGTTGATTGATCGACAGTCAACGCCGAGCCGGAAAGAAGCCGGGCGTCGGCCGGGATTTTTTCCCCTTCCGCCAAGAGCAAAATATCCCCCGGTACCAGTTCCTCCGCCAGCACGCGGACTTCTCTGCCTTCACGAACGATTCGGGCGAAAGCAGGAAGCAATCGGAGCAGGGTCTCGGTTGCTTTTTCCGCCTTGTACTCCTGCCAGAAGCTGAAGATCCCGTTGATTAGATTGACGGCCCATATGGCGTATCCCAACTGGGGCATACCGGCGACAAAGCCGATAACCCCACCCCCCCATAAAAGGAAAGCCATCAGATGGGTGAAATTGGCAAGAAACCGTTTTATAAGGGACTTTCTCTTGAGCCCGGGGACGGCGTTGCGGCCAAAACGGTCAAGGTTCTGGATGACCTCCTGCTTGGTCAATCCTTCCAACCGGGAGGCCATTGCCTCGAGAACCCTCCGGTCCTCCATCATGGGAATCTGGTCGAACGCTTCTGTATCAGAATGCAGCATTATCTGACCGGACGGGATTTTCGAATCACGGCGTTCGAAGGCATATACGGCAAAGTATAAATCTGTCCATTCAAAAACAATTCGTCGCCGTTGGAGTAGTGAATACCCTTATGTAAAAGTGCGCCTATTTTTTAAGCAATTTCAATAACGCCTCCAACGGGCGGGTGTTGATGACGTCGGATTTTTCCGCCCAGCCGCGGCGGGCCTGGGCGATGCCGTATTCGAGAAAATCGAGATGGGCGATAGCGTGGGCGTCCGTGTCGATGGCCAGCTTCACCCCGGCGGCCACGCATTTTTTGATATGCTCATCTTTCAAATCCAGCCGGTCGGGGAAGGCGTCTATTTCCAGAACGGTGCCGGTCTCCTTGGCGGCTTTTATAATGGCGTCCATATCGACGTCATACGCCTCCCGTTTCCCAATCAACCGTCCGGTGGGGTGGAAGAGTATATCGACGTTGGGATTATTGATGGCGCGGATGATACGTTTGGTTTGCTCCTCCCGCGACAAATCGAAATGGGAATGGACGGCGACGCCGCAAACGTTCAGCCGGCCCAGCGTTTCGTCGTCCAAATCCAGACTTCCGTCTTTCAGAATATCGCACTCGGTCCCCTTCAGGATTTTCAACTTCGAGCCGATTTTTTTCTGCACCCGGTCGATTTCCGCCCACTGCCGGCGAATTTTTTTCTCATCCAGCCCGCCGGTCATCGCCAGCCGTTTGGTGTGGTCGGTGATGGCGATGTATTTCAAACCCCGTTCGATGGCGGCTTGGGCGTAGGCCTCTATCGTGTCAGCGCCGTCGGTCCAGTCGGTCTGGATTTGCAGGTCGCCCTGTAAGTCGTCGTAACCGATGAGCTTGGGAAGCTTGTGCTTTTTGGCCAGTTCAATTTCGCCGGTATTTTCCCGCATTTCCGGCGGAACGTATTCCATCCCCAAAGCGGCGTAGAGTTCCTCCTCGGTTCGGCCGGCGAGCTGCTTTTTCCCTTTGAACAACCCGTACTCGTTCAGCTTCCACCCTTTGGCCAAGGCCATTTCGCGCAGGGTGACGTTGTGATCCTTGGAGCCGGTAAAGTAGTTCAGAGCGGCGCCGTACGATTCGGCCGGAACCACCCGTAAATCGACATCCAGCCCCGACTCCAGCTTGACCGCCGATTTGGTCTCTCCGTGGGCGGTCACCCGCACCACCTCCGGCATCGAGACGAAGAAATCCATCACCGGCATCGGTTTTTTTGAGACGACCAAAATATCCAAATCGCCGATGGTTTCCTTGCGGCGGCGCAAAGACCCGGCCAGAGTAACCCGCTCCACCTCCTCCAGCCCCTTCAAGCGCGCCTCGATTTTCCTTCCGATGGGCAGGGCCATTCCCAAAAGAAAGCGGCCCGTGGCTTTTTTCAAAAACTCGAGTCCTTTAAGAATGTTTTCCTCCGATTTGGCGCCGAAGTGTTCTAATTTGGAAATTTTCCCTGCTTTAGCCGCTTTCTCCAAGTCGGCAACCGTTCTGACCCCCAGCTTTTCGTACAATTTTTTGATAGACTTCGGCCCCAGTCCTTCTATTTTGCGCAGGCCCGACAAATCGACCGGAATTTTCTTTTTCAGTTCGTCGTAATATTTGAGACGGCCGGTCTTGAGCAGCTCCTCGATTTTTTTGGCGATTGAGGTCCCCACGCCGGGGATTTGTTCGAGGGCCTTAAGCCCGCCGGTTTGATACAGTTCAGAAAGGGACTGATCTAAATCGCCAACTACCTGGGCCGCTTTTTCGTAGGCCCGGGGTTTAAAGGGAACCCCTTCCATATCCAGATATTCGCCGATTTCGGCGATGATGCGAGCTACTTCCTGATTGGAGATTCGTTTCATCGGCAACGAAATATAAGCAAAGAAACAATTGATTCAGCTCAAAATAATTGCTCATGAAGATAGCCAATAAATCCGCTAAGGGAATCATTTGATAATGTGAAAACACTTACTAATATGATATAAGTCAAATTTTTTCAATAAGTTATATGATTTTAGATTTTTTTCTTGACAAAAGCGAAACTTTCAATAGATTAAAGCGTAATTTATGACTGACGGTCAGTCATTGGTTCTGAAGGGTTGACCTAAATGAAGGAGCTGGAATGGGAATAACCGAACGAAAAGAAAGAGAAAAGCTTCACCGAAAAGAGGAGATTCTGAACGCGGCGGAAACGGTGTTTTTTGAAAAGGGGCTGGCCATATCCACGATGGATGAAATAGCCGAGCGGGCCGAGCTTTCCAAAGGAACCCTCTACCTTTACTACAAAAGCAAAGAGGATTTGTATATGGCCATCATCTGCCGGGGGCATCAAATCCTTTTGAAAATGTTCCAAGAGGCGGCCGCAACCGGCGAAAGTTCCGTCAAGCTTTTGGAAAATTTGGGGCAGGCCTATTACGCCTTCTACAAGCGCCATCACGATTACTTCAAAATGTTTTCCTTTTCCGAAAACACCCAGTTGCACGCCCAGGTTTCGGAGGAGATGAAAAAAGCCTGTGCCGAGTCCGGGCAGTGCTTGGGCGGGGTGGTGCAGGAAGTGATACGCAAAGGAATTGAAGACGGCAGTTTCCGGAGGGAGACAAACCCGGTGGAGATGTCCATCATTCTCTGGGCCCATTGCCGGGGGGTTATGGAAATCATCGACCATCTTTCGAGCCGCGAGGTATCGACCGGCAAGCCGTGGGAAGGTTTGGACTTTGAGAAAATGTACCGGAGATCGACCGCAATGCTGATATCCGCCATTTTGACCGACGAGGCGCGCAAAAACTTCAATCTGGAACTGTAGAGAACAAACCGGGCCAATCAGGGGCAAAAGGAGTGTGGGTAGGTGAAAGACAAAGTTAAGGGACTCTTTATAATACAGACCATAATAATTTTCTCTTTCCTTTTGGGAAGGGAACAGGTCTTGGCCCAGCCGCAGCTTTTGGAAACCAACCCGGACAGCGCGTTGGCTTTGACCTTGGCGCAATTTGAAGGAAGCTTTATCTCGATGGAGGAAGCCAAAGCGGAAGCGATGAAGCACGCCACCTCCCTGCAGGAAGCCAGGGCCGCACTCAAGGCGGCTGGCGGCGTCCATCGCCGCGAAAAAGGGGCTTTCGACCCAGAGCTTTTTGCCGAAGGAGAGAAATCGAGATTTCGTCAGCCCTCCGCCTTCGCCGTGCCCGGCGTCGGTTCTTTTGCCATCGTGCAGGAGGATGAACGGCTTACCGGCTCGGCCGGCCTGCGGTTGAAGTCGCCCCTCGGCACGCAACTGGAGACCTCCGTAAACACCACTCGGCTGGAAAGCAATTCCCCCTACACGGCGCTGAAGTCGCAATACACCAACTTTGGGAAAATTGAAATAACCCAGCCGATTCTTTCCGGCTTCGGCCCGGGGACGGCCTCGAATTTGAGCTCCGCCCGGCGTGGTCTGGAAGCGGCCCAGGCGCGCTATGCGGATGCCGTTTTATCTCTTAATGCCGAAGTGGAGCAAACCTACTGGGATTTGTATGCCGCCGAGCGGGATTTGGCCGTGCAGATTTTAATCCGCGACCGGGCGGCTGCTTTTTTGAAAGAGACGGAGTTGAAAGCCGCCGTCGGCCGCGTCGGGCCGAACCAGGTGGCGAACGCCAAGGTCTTTTTGGCCGAGCAGGAGCAGGCCGTTTTGGATAGGGAAGAAAATTTGGACAAAATTTCCGACCAGCTCGCAACCTTGCTGGGACAGCGTTCCTCTTCTGTACGCTACCGCCCTTCCGATACCCCCCCTTCCGATTTTCCGGTGGAAGACCCGGACAGTTTGGTTCAAAAGGCGCTGGAGGAAAACCGCAATCTTAAAGTGGCGGAAAAAAACTGGGCGGCGGCCCGTTCCTTAGCCAAGGGGGCCGGTTGGAATGCTTTGCCCAAATTGGACCTGTACGGTATCTTGGGAGCCAACGGACTTTCCGGAACAGACACCTTGGGCGGCCCCTTCGCTGGCAGCGCCGACCGCGCCTGGACGCAGGTTTTTCAACGAGATTATCCCACTTGGAACGTCGGTTTCCGTTTCTCCTTGCCGATTGGACTCCGCTCCGGTTTGGGAGAACGCCAGCGTTTGAATGGCGAGGCGGAGCGGGCTTACCAGCAGTATATCGCCGCCAAGAGGGGACTGGAAGAGGATGTGCGCGCCAGTTACCGGGAATTGTTGCATGCCAAAAAACGACTGGAGGCGGCCCGCACGGGCGTGGAGGCCTCCGCCGAGCAGGTCAGAATCGGAATGCTGGAATATCAGGTTGGCCGTACGACGGCTTTCGAGTTGGTTCGCTTGAGCGCGGACTTGGCCACCGCCCAGCAGCGTTATTCGCAGGCCCTGGTGCGGGCGGCCAAGGCGGCGGCGGAATTGAAAAAGCTTACGACAAGTGTAATCGAAACGGAAACCAATAACTGACGCGAGGAAAAGATGAAAATAAATAATCGCTGGGGAATAGATTTGGGCTGGGTGATTGCCCTAATTCTGGTTTTCCTGTTAATCACCGGCTGCGCCAAGAACAAGGGGAACGGTTTTTCCCCGCCGCCGATGCCGGTGGAGGTCGCCACGGTCACGGCCGGGACGGTCTCCGACAAATTTGAGGCGGTCGGCACGTTGGAAGCGTTGGAGGCCATCACCGTGGTGGCCCAAATCGACGCCCAGGTCATCGACATCCCCTACAAGGAAGGTTCGGTGATTGAAAAAGGGGAATTGATTGCCCAACTGGATGATGAGCAGTTGAAAGCCGAAGAAGACCGTGCCGAAGCCCTGCGCGACCAGCGGAAAATCAGCTACGAACGGGTGAAATCAATCGTCGAGCAGAAGGCTGGTGCGCCGCAGGATTTGGACGACGCCGCCGCCGCTTTAAAAATGGCCGAAGCGGATTGGGCCTTGGCCAAGGCCCGCTTGGCCAAAACAAAAATCACCGCCCCCTTTTCCGGCTTGGTCGGCGCACGCCGGATTTCCCCAGGGGCCTTCGTCCGCACCGGGGACGTAATTACCGATTTGGCCAAAATCGACGAACTGCGAATCATCTTCTACGCCCCCGAACGGTATTTATCCGAGCTCAAGTCCGGCGCCTCCGTTACCGTTTCCGCCCCTGCCTTTCCGGGTCATGAGTTGAAAGGCAGAATCAGCGTGATAGAGCCGGTGGTCAACCCGGAATCCCGCACGGTCAAAATTCTGGCGCGGGTCCCCAACCCGGCCCGCAAGTTCCGTCCCGGCATGTCGGCCAACGTATCGGCCGTTTTGAGCGAACGCAAGAACGCCCTCACCGTGCCGGACGAGGCGGTCTTTGCCGAGGGGGATAAAAATTTGGTGTACGTGATCCAAAAAGACAGCACGGTGGTTCCCACGCCGATTGTCTGCGGCACCCGGCAGAAGGCCTCCGTGGAGGTTTTAAGCGGGCTGGCCCCGGGCACGCAGGTGGTCAAAGCCGGGCATCAAAAGCTCTTCCCCGGCGCCAAGGTCTTTCCGGTGCCGGATTCGGGAACGCCGCAAGCGGCGGGAGGTAAATCATGAAGCTAAGCGAACTTTCCATCAAGCGCCCCGTTTTCGCCTCGGTGATGAGCTTGGTCATCCTCCTTTTCGGGGTGATCGCCTTCACCCGGCTGCCGGTGCGGGAATATCCGGATATCGACCCGCCGGTCGTCTCCATCACCACCTTTTACCGCGGTGCCAGCCCGAGCGTGGTGGAAACCGAAATAACGGACATTCTGGAAGAGCAGCTCTCCACGCTCGAAGGGGTGAAAACCATCAAGTCCTCCAGCGTGGAGCAAGGATCGGTTATTTCCGTCGAGTTTGAACTGAACCGGGATGTCAACGAGGCGGCCAATGACGTGCGCGACCGGGTCACCCGCATTCGCGGCGAGCTGCCAGCCGAGGCGGATGATCCCATCATTGAAAAACTGGATGTCAACGCCCAGCCCTTTTTGTGGCTGGCCCTCTCCTCGACCCGCCATTCCGATTTGGAGGTTTCCGAAATCGCCGACCGGATTTTAAAAGAAAAGTTGCAGCGCCTGCCGGGGGTGGGGCTGGTCTTCATCGGCGGGGAACGGAAATACGCCATGCGGGTCTGGCTGGACGCCCAGCGAATGGCCGCCTTTGGGTTGACCACTCAAGATGTGGAAAATGCCATCCGCCGGGGGAACGCCGAAATTCCCGGCGGCCGGGTGGAGGGAGCGGGGCGGGAGTTCGCCGTGCGCACGCTCGGCAAGCTGGCCACCCCGGAGGAGTTCGCCGGACTCATCGTCAAACAGGATGGCGATCAAATCGTCCGACTGGGACAAGTGGCGGAAGTGACCTTGGGGGCCGAGGATGAGCGCACAGTGGTGCGCTACAACGGCCATCCCGCCGTCGGCGTCGGCATTGGCAAACAGAACAAGGCCTCCACCATCGAGGTTTCCAAAACGGTGATGGCCGCCCTCCCCCAACTGGCCAAGGAGCTGCCGAAAGGGATGAATTTGGAGGTCGCCTACAACGCCGCCGACTTCATTCAAGATTCCATAAACGAGGTGCAGGAGACCCTGTTCATTGCCTTCTGTTTGGTAATTTTGGTCATTCTGGCCTTTTTGAAAAGCTTCCGCGCCACCGTGATTCCTACTCTCGCCATCCCGGTTTCCATCTTTGGAAGTTTTGCCGTCGCCTACTTCCTCGGCTTCACACTGAACATTCTGACCCTTTTGGCCTTGGTTTTGGCCATCGGCTTGGTGGTGGATGACGCCATCGTCGTTTTGGAAAACGTTTACCGCCATATGCAGATGGGAAAGGATAGGAGAAAGGCGGCCTTCGACGCCTCCAAGGAGATAGGCTTTGCCGTTATTGCCATCACCATAACGCTGGTGGCGGTTTTCATCCCCCTTTCCTTTTTGACCGGCAACGTCGGCAAGCTCTTCCGGGAGTTCGGCCTTTCCGTGGCCGCCGCCGTTCTGATTTCCGGTTTCACCGCGCTTACGCTGACGCCGATGCTCACCTCCCGGATTCTAAAGCCGCTTTACGGCGTCGGCCACAATTGGGCCACCAAGAGCTTCGATGCTTTCTTTGCCTGGCTGGATTCGACCTACACCCGAATTCTGGCTTGGGCTTTGAAAAATCGGCTGAAGGTGTTTGCCGGCGCAACCGTTCTGGTTTTGCTTTCCCTCTCCCTGTTTAAGTTCCTCCCCTCCGAACTGGTGCCGGTGGAGGACCGCGGCATCGGCTTCGGCGTCGTGATTGCCCCGGAAGGGGCCACGCTGGACTACACGGATCGCTATATGCACCAGGTGGAAAACATCTTGATGAACCTGCCGGAGCGCCAGGGGCTTTTCACCGCGGTCGGCCTGGGGTTCGCCGGGCCGGGGCGGGTGACCAACGGGGTTCTGTTTTTACGTTTGAAACCGCGCGGGGAACGGGACCGCTCCCAGCAGGAAATCGTGCAGTCCCTCTTCCCGCAGTTGATGTCGATTCCCGGCGTTCTGGCCTTTGTCATCAACCCTCCCAGCTTGGGGGCCGATTTCACCTCCAGCCCGGTGGAGTACGTCTTGCAGGGAGACACCTACGAGGAACTGCAGCAAGCGGTCGGAATTATGATGGGCAAGGCCCAGCAGCTGGGCTACCTCTATAACCTTGACACCGATTTGCGCCTGAACAAGCCGCAACTGAACATCCAGATTGACCGCGAGCGCTCCGCCGGGCTCGGCGTTTCCGTGGCAGACATCGGCGCGACGTTGGAAACCTTCCTGGGCGGCCGGGTGGTCACCAATTTCAAGCGGGGGGCCAAGCAGTACGACGTCATTTTGCAGATGAAGCCCGCCGACCGGGCCACCCCCCGGACGATTGAAGACCTCTACGTCCGCACCCGTGGCGGGTTGGTGCAGCTCGCCAACGTGGTGCAGTTGAAGGAGACCGTGGCCCCCAAGGAGCTGAACCATTACAACCGTATCCGCTCCGCCACCATCACCGCCAGCATGCTTCCCGGCGTCAGCTTGGGGAAGGCCTTGGATGATCTCGACCAAATTCGCCAAAACGATCTGCCCCCGGGCATCAAGCGGGAGCTGGCCGGCCAGTCGCGCGAATTCCGCGAATCAAGCAGCGCCCTCTATTTCGTCTTTTTGCTGGCGGTGGTTTTCATTTACCTCGTTCTCTCCGCGCAGTTTGAGAGCTTCATTCATCCCTTGACCATTCTTTTGGCCGTGCCGCTCGCTCTGGTCGGGGCCTTGGTCTCCTTGTTCATCTTCCGCCAGAGCTTGAACATCTATTCCCAAATCGGGCTGGTTATGCTAATCGGTTTGGTGACAAAGAACTCTATTCTGATTGTGGAGTTCGCCAACCAATTGCGGGAACGGGGCGTGGCGCTATTTGACGCCGTGACGCAGGCCGCCCGCACCCGCTTGCGGCCGATTTTGATGACCTCCTTGACCGTGGTATTCGGCGTTTTGCCGATTGCCATCGGCCTCGGCGCGGGAGGCGAAGCCCGCCGCCCGCTCGGGATTTCGGTGGTGGGTGGAATGCTTTTTTCCACGTTTTTGACTTTGGTTCTGGTGCCGGTGGTTTATACCCTAATGGCCCGCTTTACCAAGCAGGAAGAAACTGCCGCGGAGACGGCGGCCGCCGTTGAGGGAGGTGACGGAAAAGAGCCGGTAAGCGCGGAATTTCCGGCCATTGTGCCGGCCACGGTGCGAGGCACGACCGAATAAGTTTACCGTACCAGACGAGAGGGAACCTTTCCTGCGCCTCCCGGTTCCCTCTCGTTTTTTATTTGGCGACAGTCGTATCGGCGATTCAGTCCCGGCCTTGTCACAGTTGACTTAAGTCAGCCCGAAAAGTATAGTGGCCGTGAACCAAAGGAGAAAAAAATGCCCTGGCTGGTAAAAAAGGAAGAAGCGTTTTTCGACATGTTCGAGCGCGCCACCAAAAATCTGTCCGCCTCGGTGGACGTTTTTTTGGAAATGATAAAGGATTTTTCCAAGCTGGAAAAAGGGGTGCAGAAATTGGACGAGCTGGAGCACGAGGGGGACATCATCACCCACGAGATTATGGACCGGCTGAACCGCACATTTATTACCCCCATCGACCGAGATGACATACACGCCATCGCCGCGGGGATCGACGACGTTTTGGATTTGACCGAGGAAGTGGCAGACCGGATTTTCCTGTACAAACTGGAAAAACCGACGCAGAACCTGGTTCAAATGGCCCAGATTCTCCACCAGTCGGTGATGGAGGTTGCCAAGGCCATCACTTCCCTTCGGGACTTAAAGCGTCCGCGCCGGATTCTGGATTATGCCATCGAAATCAACCGGCTGGAAAACGAGGCGGATATGCTTTTGAAAATGACGATGGTAGAGCTTTTTGAGCGCGCCCCCTCGCCTTTGGAAGTCATCAAGTGGAAGGAGGTGTACGAGAGTCTGGAAAAAGCGATCGACAAATGCGAAGATATGGCCGTGGTAATTGAATCGGTGGTGGTGAAAAACGCCTAAGGCCTTCCTTCCGGATGGATAGTTTTTCCCTCTTAATCGTCGTCATCGTCCTGGCGGTAGCTTTCGATTTGATGAACGGCTTCCACGACGCCGCCAACGCCATTGCCACCTCTGTTTCCACCCGGGTTTTGACGCCGCGCGCCGCCATCGCCATGGCCGCCGTTTTGAACTTCGTGGGGGCCTTGACCGGCACGGCTGTCGCCGCCACTGTCGGCAAGGGATTGGTGGATCCGCAGGCGATGTCCCAACTGGCGATTGGCTGCGCCCTCCTTTCCGCCTTTCTTTGGGATTTGCTGACTTGGTATTTCGGGCTTCCCACTTCCTCGAGTCACGCTTTGATGGCTTCCATCATCGGGGCCGGATATGCCATGGGGGGCTCGGAGGTTCTGGTCACTTCGGGGATCACAACCAAAGTGATTTTACCTCTGTTTTTGTCTCCGCTCCTTGCTTTCGGCTTTGGCTGGCTTTTGACCAATCTGCTCTTCTTTTTTTTCCAAAAATCCCATCCGGGGCGGGTCGGCACGCTGTTCAGCCGGCTGCAGATTGTTTCCGCCGCCTGGATGGCCTACAGCCACGGTTCCAACGATGCCCAGAAGACGATGGGAATTATCACGATGGCCTTGGTGAGTTACTATCAGTTCTCCGATTTTCATATCCCCCTCTGGGTGATTTTACTCTGCGCCGTGGCGATGGCGGCGGGCACGGCGATGGGAGGGTGGCGGATTATCAAAACGATGGGGATGCGTATCGTACACTTGACCCCCTTCCACGGTTTTTCGGCGGAAGCAGGCGCCGGGACCTTGATTGAAATCGCCTCGCGCATCGGCGTTCCCCTTTCCACCACACACGTCATCAGCTCGACGATTATGGGAGTGGGGGCTTCACAAAAGTTTTCCGCCGTCCGCTGGGGGGTGGCGGGAAACATCGTTCTGGCCTGGATTTTGACTTTGCCCGGCTGCGCCCTGATGGGGTACGGTTTTGCCCGGTTGGCTCATTTATTGGCGGACTGAACTAAATCCGAAAAAGCGGGACGCTACTCGGCGGCGTGGTGACGGACGTCGCGCCCTTCCACGTAGTAGATGGCGTCTTCGGCGATGTTGGTGGCGTGGTCGGCAATCCGTTCGAGATGGCGAGAGATCAAGATGAGTTCGATGGCCCGCTCAATCGATTTGGGGTCGGAGAACATATAGGTTAAAAGCTCGCGGAAAATCTGATCCTTATAGGCGTCCACTTCGTTGTCCCGCTCCAGCACCTGCCGGGCCAACGCCGGATCTTTTTTCACAAAGGAATCCAAGCTATCCTTCACCATTCCGGCCGCCACTGTGGCCATGCGGGGGATGTCGATAAGCGGTTTTAGCTCCGGCTTTTCAATCAACACCAAGGCCGCCTGAGTGATGTTGACCGCCTGGTCGGCAATCCGTTCCAGCTCTCCGGTGATGCGCAGGGTGGCCACCAGGAAGCGCAAATCGGTGGCCATCGGCTGGTGGAGGGCCAGAAGTTTCAGGCAATCCTCATCAATATCCAGCTGCTTTGAATTCACTTCCTTCTCATCCGGCCAGATTTCTTCCGCCAGTTTCGAATCCCGCTCAACCAAAACTTGCACGGCACGGGAAATCATCCCCTCCGCCAACCCGGCCATCTCGGCCAGCTTTTTTTTGATGAGCCCCAGTTCCTCGTCAAAGTGCCTTTGCATTATCCGAACCTTCCGGTGATGTAATCTTCCGTACGCTTGTCAGCCGGGTTGGTGAACAATTTCCGGGTGTCGTCGAACTCCACCAGTTGTCCAAGGAGGAAAAAGCCGGTAAAGTCGGAAACGCGGGCTGCCTGCTGCATATTGTGGGTGACCAGAACGATGGTGTAGCGGCTCTTTAAATTGAGCAGGAGTTCTTCGATTTTGGCGGTCGAAATCGGATCCAGCTGCGAGCAGGGTTCGTCCAGAAGCAAAACCTCCGGCCGGACGGCCAAAGCCCTTGCGATGCAGAGCCGCTGCTGCTGGCCGCCGGAAAGAGCCAAAGCCGAACGCTCCAACTTATCCTTAACCTCCTCCCACAAAGCCGCCTGCTTCAAGCTCTCTTCCACGGCGGCGGAAAGCTTTTCGGCGTTGCTTTCCCCGGCTATGCGCAGCCCGAAGGCCACGTTTTCAAAAATCGATTTGGGGAAGGGGTTCGATTTCTGGAAAACCATCCCCACCTTCCGGCGGAGCGCGGTAAAATCCGGCTTGGGGCGGGAGATTTCCTCCTCCTCCAAAAAGATTTTTCCCTCCCAGCGGGTGTGGGGAATCAAATCGTTCATCCGGTTCAAACAGCGCAGAAAGGTGGACTTGCCGCAGCCGGAGGGGCCGATATAAGCGGTGATGCGGTGCTCGTAAATTTTGCTGGTGATGTCGTCCAAGGCCTTTGTTTTTCCGTACCAGAAGGAAAAATTCTCTATCCGAATCTTTTCCCGCTCGGCCGGGACGGTTTCCGGCCGGCCGATGGCGTCCAGCCGGAATTGGGGCAGTTTGGTCACCGTTTCAATTTCCTCGTTTACCAGTTCCATCAGCGTCCCTCGGCAAATCGTTTGCGCAGCCGCGCCCGCAAGTATATGGCCAAAAGGTTCAAAAGGAAAGTCAAAGCTAAAAGCACCAACACGGTGGAATACAAAATCGGCTTGGTTGCCTCCACGTCCGGCGACTGGGTGGCCATCACGTAGACGTGGTAGCCGAGTTCCATAAACTGGTCGTTCGGCTTGGTAGGCAGATAGGGAAGAAAATAGGCCGCGCCGGTGAACATAATCGGGGCCACCTCCCCGGCGCCGCGGGAAACCGCCAGAATGCCGCCGGTCAGAATACCGGGGAGGGCGGAGGGTATGATGATGCGTCGGAGGTTCTGAAGGCGGGTGGCGCCGAGCGCCAGGCCCCCTTCTTTTATTTCGCGCGGCACGGCGCGCAGCGCTTCCGAAGTGGTGACGATCACCACCGGCAGAGTCAAAAGGGCCAGCGTAGCGGCCGCCCAGATAATCGCCGGCTGACCGTAGTAGAGTTCGCCACCGAAAAACAACCCATCCACACCCCGGCCGACGAAGTTGACGAAAAACCCCAAACCGAAAAGGCCGAAAACAATGGACGGGACGCCGGCCAGATTGGCGACCGCCTGCTGGACGAGTTTGACCATTTTGGAATCGGCCCGGGCGTACTCTTCAAGGTAAACGGCGGTCAGAACGCCGGCCGGCATCACGGCGATCGACATCAAGAAAACCAGAGCGACCGTGCCGAAGATGGCGGGGAAAATTCCCCCTTCGGTCATTCCCATCGTCGGTTTGGCGGAGATGAATTCCCAGGAGAGCATATCCTTGCCGAACCAGAAAATGTTACCGAGAATGACGGCCAGCATCGCCAAAATGACCAGCATGGCGGCGGCCGAGAGGCCGACGAAAAGCTTGTCTTTCACGCCGCCCCCAAAAGCCGTTTTTTAACCCGCTGGATGTACCAGCTGCCGACCAGATTCAAAACGAAGGTGAAGGAAAAAAGCATCACCCCGAGGCCGAACAGGAGTCGGTAATGCCCGTCGCCGAAGACCACTTCGGCCAGCTCCGCCGCGATGGTTGCGGACAGAGTGCGGATGGAGTCCCCCAAGTTGGCGCTGACAATCGAGGCATTCCCGGAGGCCATCAAGACAATCATCGTCTCCCCCACCGCCCGGCCGAACCCCAAAACCAAGGCGGCGAAAATCCCCGGCAGGGCGGCCGGTAAAACCACTTTGAAGGCGGTCTGCCACGGCGTGGCACCGAGGGACAAGGAGGCCTCGCGAAACGCTTTCGGCACGGTGGCCAAGGCATCTTCCGTCACGGTGTAAATGATGGGGAGTACCGCGAGCCCCAAAGCGATGCCGGCGGCGGTGGCGTTCAACCGCATGGTGAAACCGAAAAGCCCCTGCACCCAGGTAGCCAAAACAACCAAAGCAAAGAATCCCAAAACGACAGACGGAATGCCGGCCAAAAGCTCAACGGCCGGTTTGATGGCCCGTCCCAAACGGGGAGGGGCGAACTCGGAAGTAAAAATGGCGGCCAGAATGGCCAGCGGGGTGGCAAAAAGCATTGCCACGAAAGAGGCTTTCAAAGTGCCGATGAAAAGCGGAATCAGGCCGAACTTCGGTACATCCGAAACCGGCTGCCAGACAGAGGTCCAGAGCTGGGAAAGGTGGACTTCCTCCCGCATCCGGGGGTCGGTTAAAAGGGGAAAGGCCTCCTTGCCGATGAAAATGAATAGGAAGACGATCCCCAAAATGGAAACCCAGGAGGAAAGATAGACCAGAAGCTCCACCCCGAGCTCAACGAGTTTTTTTTTGTCCATCTTTCCTCCAAGGTATATCTTCTCCCGGAGAGAATCAAGCGGAACTATTTTTCCGCATCCGCCGAGGGTTTGGTGCTTTTGACCGGGAAGTAGCCGACTTCGGAAACGACCTTCTGGCCTTCCGGCGATAGTACCCAGTCCACCAGTTTTTTGACGTCGCCGGCCGGCTTGGTGCGGAAATACCAGTACAGGTCGCGGGCCAAAGGATACTTGCCGCTCTGCACGTTTTCGAGCGTCGGGCCGTAGGCCGGGGCACCCGCTTTTTCCGCCAAGGCGCACTCCTTGATCCCCTTGGCGTAAGCGGCACCGCCATAGCCGATGCCATTTTTGTCTTTCGAAACGGCGTTCACGACGGCCGCCGTGCCAGGCAAAGTGGCGGTCTGCGGGGCGAAATCGGCCCCCATCAAAACGTTGTCTTTGAAGAACACATAGGTGCCGGAGTTGTTTTCCCGGCCGTACAGGATGATTTTGGCATCCGGCCCGCCGAGTTCCTTCCAGTTGGTGATTTTGCCGGTGTAAATCAACTTTACCTGCTCTATAGTCAGCTTGTCCACCGGGTTGGACTCGTGCACGTAAACGGCCAACCCGTCCTTAGCCACCGGAATTTCAATTCCCTGCGTGAAGTAGCGCTCCTTCATTTTGTTCTTTTCGGACGGTTTGATGGGGCGGGAGGACTGGCAGATGTCGGTGGTGCCGTTGATGAGGGCTGCAATGCCAGTGCCGCTGCCGCCGCCGGTAACCTGAATCACGGCGCCGGGGGTTTTCTGCATATACTGCTCGGCCCAGCGCTGACCCAAGATCACCATCGTGTCCGAGCCCTTCATCGTGATCATCTTGCCGGCCAGTCCCAGCCCAATCGAGCCGAAACTGAATCCCAGCGCAATCAGAAGGGGTGCGAGTATTCTTTTCATTTCTCCTCCTTTTTGGTTTTGTTTTAGAACGTGTAGACCCATTCCAAAGTCAGAATGTTGTCCTTTTCATCTTCTTTTACCCCGTTCACGGTAACCGTACCGGAGCGGCTGTTGACGAACGATTTGGGCAGTTCGTATACCAGCTTCAGTTTGCTGGCGCCGTCCCAGAAATATATCAGTCCGAAGCCGTAGGTGATGAAGTGATCTTCGTCGATGTCCCGATCCGGGTCGTAAAAGTCCACGCGGGAAATCCACTGGAATTTTTCCTTCAGATTCTGCGCCCAAACGGCGTGGAGGCCGGCGGCGTTGCGGGTGGAGTCCAACGAGCGGAACGGCTTGGACTGGTTTTTCGGCTCCTCGGCCAAAACCCCCTCCGCTTTCAGTACCCCGCCTCCCAAAACCGGCAGCTCATAGAAGAACTGGGCGTCCGCCCCGTAGCGGATTTTGTCAGAGGTAGAAGGACGCTGGACGGGAATGGCCGAGTCGCTTGGGTTGAACTGCTTTCCCCAGTAGCCGGAGAGCCCGAAATCCAGATGCCCCAGACCGAAAGCGGCCCGGGCGATGAAATCCTTCCACTTGTTCGGGTCTCGAACTCCAAAACCGACGTCCTCGATGCCGTTGCCGTTGTACACTCCGGCTTGAAGCGTAAGGTTGTATTTTCCCATCAAAAGAAACGGACGCTCCAGCTTGATGCCCCGATCCCGTTCCCCCGGGAAGAGCGTGCGGGACCAGCGGGCCCGCTCCGGAAACTCCCGCTTGGAAGATGAAAACGAGATTTCATAGCCGAAAAGCCAGTTGAACTGCCCCAGCGTCGCGGTAACTTTGGAACGGGGTTCCGTTACGGCCACGTAGGCCTCTTTGAGCGAAACCCCGGAGGCGGAACCGTCGAAATAAACCACTCCCAAGGCGTTGGGGGTCGCCTGATACGTGGTTTTGACCCGGCCCCGCCGAATAAAGAATCGGTTCAAAAGCTTGCCTTGGTTACTTGACGAGGTTGACACCGTCCCCTGCAGCGGGGCGCTGGACGCGTCATCATGGTACTCGTAGCGGGCCTGCACGTAGCCGGAAATCTTCAGTTTCTTCAACCCGGCGATGTCGGTTTCCGCAATCCCCAAGCGCTCTTCGATCCCGGCGATTTTGTCGGCCGTTTCGCTCATCCGCTCCTTCAGGCTGTCCGTGGCCGCATCCTGCGCCCAAAGACTCGTCGGAGCCAGCAATACCGCTGTTAACACAGCTTTTAGCAGTCCTCTCATATTTTGCTCCTCTCCACTGTCATAGATACACCTTTCATGTTGCCGCCAAATTACTTTAATGTTAAATCGGCGTTAACAAAAAAGCCGGCCCGCAAAGCGGACCGGCTTTACCTTCGACAGGCTCGTCTTGGAGAGGAGCAAGTCGAGAGGCGCCAACCAAAAGGCATTAGATGCAGGGCAGAGGAGACCCGCCGAATACCAGATTGAGTTCGTTAACCACGTCGGCGGGCGTAAGCTGGCCGTCGCAATTTGTGTCCGCCTGGCAGTAATCCTTCAGCAAGCCGCCAAAAACCGTGTTCAACTGGGTCACCACGTCGGCCGGGGAGAAACTGCCGTTGTTGTCCAGATCTCCGCGCCGCAGGGTCAAAAATCCGTACTGGGCCAAGGCGGTCCAGCCGCAGAGCCAGTTACCGTCCGGGTTGGTGGTAACATCGTTGACCGGAAAGGCGCCGGCATAGGTGACCGAAGTAAACCACGGGTCGGAAAGGGACGGGTCCGGATAGCCGCTGGCGGCCGGGCTGCCGATTTGCGGGCGGGGGTCCAGAACCCGGGCGTTATAAACGTGCGGGCGGCCGATGGCGGTCAGCATCGGGTCCACTTCGTCGTTGTTGTTGGCCGGATTGGTCAGATAAGCGGAAATCCCCTGCGCGCCGGGATCGACGACGCAAGAGGCCAACCCTAGGGCTCCCGCCGCGCCGCCGTTGCAGCCGAAGCGCCACCAGATGTTGTCGGTCATTATATAATCGGTCCCCACCACCGGCAGGGTGTTGGTGGCTTCGTACGCCAATGCCAACTCGTCGAATTCTGTGATGATGCTGTTGCGCAACCGGGGGGCGGCGTTGTCGCGGATGTGAAACGCCCGGTCGTTGGCGTTGTTCACCGCCCCCAGCCCCGAACCGATGAAAGTGAAGTTTCGCCAGTCATAATTGGTAAAGGGGGTCGTGGTAATCGGGTTTTCGGCGCCATCGTTTTCGCTGCCGTTGTTCCCCACCAAATCGCTCATATAGCGGAGCCCAAACTGAACCCGTCCCCGATACCCCTCGTCTGTGTCGTACTCATCATCGTCCCCATAGGAAGCGACCATATACTTGATGTTCACTGTGCCGCCAAACCATTCGAAACCGTCGTCGGCGCAGCCGAAGGACTCCACATGGTCGATAACCGTCCGCCGGCCAATCCCGCCGAACATCAAGCCATTAAGCTCAACGTTAGCCAGAAGCACACTTCCGCTGTGGCGTACAGAGATGTAACGCAAAACCCCCGAGCTGTCGTCATCGTTAAAGAGGGTGGTGTCTCCGCCGGGGGCACCGTAGAGGGAGCGGGGGTCGGGCTGGCCGCCTACCAAGGGAAGCCCTTCGACCACGTCTTCAAACTTGCCGTCTGAGATGCGGGCCTGGCCGCAAAGCACCAAGCCGCCCCACAGCCCCCTGTCATCCACCAATAGGTCGGTCTGGGAATCGACCGTGTCTAGTGCAGTAGTGAAGACGATCGGGTTGGCCCGCGTTCCTTGAGCATCAATCTTGGCGCCCCGGCAGATGACCAGGGCCTTCACATTTTCCGCCCGACCCGTATCCCCTTTGATAATCGTTCCTGGGAGGATGGTCAGTTTGCCACCTGACTCCAAGTAAACGAGGTTTTTGAGATTGTAAACCGTATCCGGATACCAAGTAACGTTGCTCGACCCCGTCAAATCCGCATCAAAAACCGGCTTGACCGGTTTGCCGGTGTCGGTGGGACGGGCCCCAGCGGCAGCCGCCAAAAGCGCAACCGCAAAAACCGACAACAGAAATCTGCGAAGCATTTATTCCTCCTTGTGAGTGATTTTAAGTTCACAACAAAACCATGCCTTTTCCTCGGGCTGCCGGCCCGACTTTTTTAGGTGGAAGTGTTTTTCACGGCGGAAAGTCAGGATTGAGCCGAACGGTCCTGACTTTCCAATCTTTCCCCTCCTTTCCTGCAAACATTCATTCCAATCCATCTGTAAACTGCGAGGCAGACCCAACTTAAAAAACCGATGTTTCGTATCTATGGCGATTGTATGACAAATTGGTCATTTTGAGAGAAGTGGAAATCGCCCGTCTTTGACTAAAGAAAAAGCCAACCCCTTGCAGGGGGTTGGCTTGTGGCGAAAACTTAGCGTGCGGTCTTAGGAAAAGCTCCTAATCGATAGCCCAACTGAAGCCAGCGGAAAAGACGCGTCCTTTTTTGTAAACCAAGGCCGGGTATTCCTGGCCTTTGAAGGTGTAGACCTTCTTATACTCCGAATCCAAGAGATTCTTGGCCGAGGCCTTGAAAGTGACAGCATTCCAAATCCGCTGGGAAAGGGTGAAGTCTAACTGTCCGCGGGCCGCCTCGAACACGTTGGGAGCTCCGCCCTTGCTTACTTCCGCCAACCGTTTGCCAAAAACGTTATACAGCGCACTGGCCGTGGTACCCGTTTTGTAGTTGCTGTAGGACACGTCCAAGTTTAAGATGAAGGGGGATTGCCCCTGCAGTTCCCGGGTGGTCTTGGGATTCGGGTCGTATCCCTGAATAATCCTTAACTCCAACGAATCAATATCCACCGTGGAATGAACCAAAGTTAAGTTGGTCCCCACTTGGAAGTGCGCCAGAAACGGAGCTACGTTGTCCAGCCGCTTGCGGACTTCCAATTCCAGTCCGTACACATTCGCTTCCGGAACGTTGCGGGAACTTACCCCCAACTCGCCGGTGACTTTGACCCGCTCAATCGCACCGATGAACCGTTTGTAAAAACCGCTGATTGAATAAAGCTCGCCGGGACGCTCGAACCATTCCCAGCGCAAATCGTAGTTGTGAATCAGCGTCCGTTTGAGGTCTTGGTAGCCGACGTAGACGTAATCCCCCACGAAATCAAAGCTGGAATAGGGGGCCAGCTCCCGGAATTCCGGCCGGGCCAGCGTGCGGGAATAAGAAGCCCGCAAATTCATATCGGGGCGCAATTGATAAATCAAGTTGGCAGAAGGGAGCCAGTCGTTGTTGAAAAGATGGGCTTTGGCCAGGGAGGTGTCCTTGCTGGTCAGATTCATCCGGGTGGCTTCCAAGCGGATGCCGCCGGCAAAGCGGAGCCGGCGCAGAATGGGAAAGTCAAGCATTCCGAAAAGGGCCGAAATTTTTTGGTCTGAATCGTAATTGCTGCGGCCGGTGTTATCCTGAACGATATAGTTTCCAAACCGGGTGATTCCTCCGCCACTGTACTGCTCGTTTATCCCCACCACCGTGTCGGAGAAATAGGTTTCCGGATCCCCCTCATAGAAGGAAATGTCCTGCTCGTAAATAAACCGCCTTTCCCGGAAGGCGCGCTCCTTACTCAGTAGGTATCCTCCCAGTTTAAGCTTGCCGCCGAGGCCCTTCCACTGTTTGAACGGGATGGAAAAATCCATATTGAATTCAGCGTTGTCCTCGTTCAAATTGCGGTAATTGCGGGTCGGCAGGTCATACGCATTGGTGCGGGTGTCGTAGGTCGTATCGGGCGTTCCGGCGCTGCTGTCCACGGTGTAATGGTTGGAAAAATAGCGCAAGTCCGGTTCATCCTGCTTCGATTTAACCAGCGAGCCGCTCCAGTTTAAATCCATTCTCAGAAGGGGTTGCAGGGCGTGGCGCCCGGAAAGCTGAAAGGAACCCAAAGCCCTTTCCGTATACTGCAAAACTCTGGTTTCCATCACGTCGCTTGGACCCAATCCGCCCCCTTGGAGCATCGTGCCGTACAAGTAACGGGCCACCGACTCCCCGCTGCGGTTGTACATATAGGTGGTTTTAAACTCGTGTTTTGGGTGGGGCTGGTAAGTAAGATTGGCCAAAGCCCCCCAGATCACCTCATCGGAGCTTTTGGAGTCATTAAAAATATAATTCGCCGCCAAGGAGTCGGCATTGTTGACATTGTCCAAGAGTTCCCAGCGGGCGGCCGTGCCGCCGGTGTAGGAATTAAAGCCGCGGGTATAGCTCAAACTTCCCAAAAAACCGAGCGGGCGTCCCAAAACCTGCACCTGATCCCCCAGCGAAAAGGCAAAATTCCGGTTCAAGGGAGCCATCTTTTTGATGGGAGCCATATTGGAGTTGAACGATTTGGACAAAAAGTCAAGCCGGTTGGCGGCGGCGGTGTCCCGGCGGGTTGTGGTGATGTGGGGAATCGCCACATTCGGGTCGTTTAAGGGGTCGGGAAGATCCCGAGTGCCGTCATCCATCCCCAGCCAGTCGGTATGGCCGCCCGGATAGGTCAAAAGCCCTTCCTGCAAGCTGAATTGAGTATTGTAGGCGCTGGAAAGGGAAAAGTTGGCATTGAAATGGTCGGGATAGGACTTCGTGACCATGTTGACGCTGCCGCCGGTGAAATTCCCGGGCTTGTCCGGGGTGTAGGATTTCACCGTGACGATGTTTTCAATCAGGTTGGAGGCGAAAAGGTCCAGATGCACGGCCCGTTTGTTCGGGTCGGTGGAGGGGAGTTCGGCGCCGTTCAACTGGGTGGTGCTGTAGCGCTCCCCCAGCCCGCGAACGTAGACGTATTTGCCGTCCACGATGGTGGTGCCGGTCACCTTGCTCATCGCCTGGGCGGCGTTGCCGCTTCCGGTGCGGGACATTTCCTCGGCGCCGATGGCATCCGAGAAGGCAGCCGCTTTTTGCCGGTCCTTCAAAAGCCCCGCCGCGCTGCGGCGGGAGACCTTGGCAATTACTTCCACCACATCCCCCTCGATTTGTTTGATTTCCGGTTTTAAGGAGAAATCCTCCTGCCTGGTTTCATTTTCCCCCAGGGCCAAGCCGGTGATTACCACTTTGGCGTACTCGGGAGAAGTGACCACGATTGTGTGATTGCCGGGCGGGACGTTTCTCAAGGTGTAGTTACCGTTCAAATCGGAAAGGGCGCCGATGGTGGGAGCGCTTCCCTCAATGAAGACCCGCGCGCCGATAATCGGTTCACCGGTTTCCCCGTCCACCACCTTGCCGGAAATCCGGCCGGTGGGGGGGTGTGGGCCGCCGTTTTGGGCCAGGGCCGGGGAATCGGCCGCCGGCAATTCCTGCGAAAAAACAGGCAGGTAAGGCATCATTAAAAGTATCACGAGTGTTGCGAGTATTCGTTTCATTTCATCCTCCCATTGCTTGGTAAAATTTCCGGGCTTCCGTTCCGCAATTCCGATGGGGAACCGAGCGTCCGGGCGCAGGGGAAGTGCAACAGCACATATTCCCCGTTCAAAATTTTGGTCACGACCTTCAAAAACTTTTCCGGCGAGAGTTCCTGCAGCCCATGGGTAAACCAGTAATCCTTGACGGGCCGGACCGGTTTGAGTTCAATCCTTTTCATAACTTTTTTCCTTTCCAGTCCGATTTTTATCAGGAAAGAGAACCGTTCTCCCCTTTTTCCGGAGGAGCCGTGAACCGATACCCCGCACCACGCACGGTTTTGATGTAGCGGTCTTCCCCCAGCACCCGGCGCAGGGTTTGGCGCAGGCGTTTGATTTGGGCATCCACCACCCGGTCGGTCAAAACGGCGTCAAATCCCCAGACCCGGTCCAATAGTTCGCTTCGGGACATCACCCGCCCTTTTTGGCTGGCCAAGACATAGAGCAACCGGAACTGGATGGGGGTCAAAAAGAGCGATTTGCCTCCCCGGGCAACGGAAAGCTGGCGAGAGTCGATTTCCAGGTCGGCCGCCTTCAGTTTTCCGGCGTCGCTCTGGTAGCGGCGGCGGAAAATGGAGCGGACCCGGGCCGAAAGCTCGCGGATGGAAAACGGTTTGGTGACATAATCGTCGGCCCCCAACTCCAACCCTTTCAGCTTGTCCTCTTCCGTCCCCTTGGCGGTAAGCATTAAAATGGGAATGGCCTTGGTCTCCTCCCGGCTTTTCAAATAGCGGCAGACCGAAAAGCCGTCGAGCTTGGGCAAAAGCAGGTCCAGAAGAATCAAATCCGGCGAGAAACGGAAGGTTTTTTCCACCCCTTCCTCCCCGTCAGCGGCGGTTTCCACCAAAAATCCTTCCCGGGTGAAGGAGGAGGACAAAAGACGCGACAGGTCGGCTTCGTCCTCGACGATTAAAAGCTTTTCTTGTCCCACGCTGCTATTCTCGTCAACGGCTGTTTCGGTTGTGTGATCCCAATGTTAAATCGGTGTTACATAACCGTGACAACAAAAACTCTCCCCGGAAGAATAACGGCCAAAATCCTAATAAGCTGCTGTCCGGGAACGGACTATAAATAGTTTGAGCGGGTATTGCTTGAAGCGCAGGCTATATGGGAAGACGGAGCTGAAACGGGAATTTCAGAGATGATTGAATATTCTCGTGAAGGATAAAAGGTTTGCAAATTTAGCGTTCCGGAGGTTTCACATTAAAACAAAAAGGGACCTCGGTGGAGGCGGGTCCCTTTATTAAAACCCCTTTTAACGGCTTGATGCGAAATAAGCGACTCGTTGCCCCAAATGTTAAACCATCGGCGTGGCGTGCCTGTGACCACCTGGTGATATTTTCGTCTTTTTACGGACAGCAAGCGGGATTTCCGATACGTTCCAGTCGAGCTGCCTGCAACAGGGAAGGTGGTTTGATCAACCGGGAATCACCAATGTGAAGCGACTGCCCTTGCCCACTTCGCTTTCCACCTCCACCCGGCCGCCGTGGGCCTCCGCGATGTGTTTGACGATGGACAAGCCCAATCCTGTTCCCCCCTCTTCTTTCGAGCGGGATTTCTCCACCCGGTAGAAACGTTCGAAGATGCGTCCCAAATCCTGCGAAGGGATGCCGATTCCGGTATCGGTGACGGAAATTTCCACCGCACCCTCTTTTTTGGCCGCCGTGGCCGTGATTTCGCCCCCTTCGCCGGTGTAATGGATGGCGTTTTCCAGAATATTTTTCAGCGCCACTTCCAGCTCCTGCCGATCACCCGTCACGTGGAGTCCGGAAGAAATCTTCAGGGAAAGTTGTTGTTTTTTGGCTTCGGCCTGTGGTATTAAAGCGGTGAGCGCCGCCTGAACGACTTCGAGAACGGCAAGTTTTTCCGGTTTCAGAGTGAATTCCGGTGATTCCAGCTTGGAAAGGTGCAGGAGGTCATCGATTAAATTTCCCATCCGGCGGACGTTGTCGTTCAGGGTATGGAAAACCTGTTTTTTTTCCGCTTCCGCCACCAGCCCGTCTTCCAGCGTTTCGAGGTAGCCCCGGATTACCGCAAGGGGGGTGCGCAGTTCGTGGGAGGCGTTGGCCACGAAATCCTTGCGCACCTGCTCCAAGCGGTACGCTTGGGTCGAGTCCTGAAAGACCACCACCACGCGGGCGCGCCGGGTCCGGGGTGGGGCCAACAGATAAACATCCACGACCTTATGGGTGGGAAAGGCCTCTTTGATTTGAACTTTTTCGTTCCCCCCCTCCCGCAGCACTTTTTCAAAGGCGGCCAGGAGTGTCGGCTGGCGGAAAACGAGATGGAAGGGCTGGCCGACCGGCTCGGCGGAAAGGGCGAAAATGGAGCGGATGGTGGGGTTGGCAAAGAGGATTTTTCCCTCGGCGTCGGCCGCCAGAACCCCTTCCGAAAGGGTCTCCATCGTGGCGTTCTGCACCAGTTCTCGTTCTTTCATCTCATCAAACTCTTTTTGCAGCCCCTCGGCCAGTTCGTTTACCTTTTGGCCCAAAGGGGCCAGCCCATCCTCCGCGGGGAGCGAGACCCGCGCGGAAAAATCCCCGCATTTCATTTTTTCGGCGGCGGCGGCAAGAGTCTCGGCCGAGCGGGATTTGGGACGCAGAAACCAAAAACCGATCCCACCGGCGAGAAGGAAAAAAACGCTGAAAAGAAAAAGCCGCCCGCGGGACGCGCCGGCTTCCCCGCCGGCGAAGAGAAGGAGAGTGAAAAGAATAAAAAGCAATACAAGAAACCGAGATCCGAACCTCACGGCGCTTTCTCCTCCAGCCGATAGCCGTACGATTTTACGGTGACGAGGGCTTTTTCCAAAAGGGGTATTTTTTCCCGGAGCCGGCGGATGTGCACATCCACCGTGCGCGGGCCGCCAGAAAAGTCGGCCCCCCAGACCCGCGCCAGAATCCGGTCGCGGGAAAGCAGCTTTCCCCGGTTTTCCAAAAACAGCTTAAGCAACCCGAACTCCTTGGCGGTCAGCTCCAGCTCCTCTTTTTTGTAAAATACCTTGTGTCCCTCGGCATCCAGCCGAAGAGACCCGTAGGCGAGCTCGCCGGCCGCTTCGGCCGGTTTTTCGGAGGGAACCGCACGGCGCAAAAGTGCTTTTACGCGGGCCGCCACCTCGCGCGGGGAGAAGGGCTTGGCAACGTAGTCGTCGGCCCCCAGTTCGAGCCCGACCACCCGGTCGGCCTCGTCCCCTTTGGCCGTCAAGATTAATACCGGAATGGAAGAGAGTTCCTGCTTGCCGCGAAGTTCCTTCAAAACCGAAAGTCCGTCCCGGCGGGGGAGCATCAGATCCAGAATTATCACATCCGGCTTTTGCGCCTCCGCAGCTTCCAACCCTTCCTCGCCATCCTTGGCCAAAATGACTTTGTACTTTTCCTTTTCCAGATAACGCCACAACAGCTGACGGATGTCGGCATCATCCTCCACCACCAAAATCGATTTTGGCTTCACGCCGGAAAGATGGCAGGAAATATTTTTTTTACAAGCGGTTTGAGGGTGGGTGGATTTTTTATTTTGCTTTCGACCCTCAACCCAAAAACCTTTTCCAGGCTTGGTTTGCATTGAGGAACGGGAATCATATATTTCCCAGCATGAAATGCCTTCGACGAATTCTCCCGTGCGAACAGAACTATGATTGAGGAGGAAACCCTATCCGCGCGGTAGTAACAGGGGGGGCAGGTTTTATCGGTTCCCATGTCGTTGATGCCCTGCTCAAAAAGGGGCATTCGGTCGTTATTCTGGACAATTTTTCTTCCGGCCGGAGGGAGAATCTGGCCGGGCTGGAGCCGGTGGAAGTTGTTGAAGGGGACGTGCGGGATTTTGAGAAGCTTTGCGGTCTTTTGGAAGGAACCGGCGTCGTTTTTCATTTGGCCGCCGTGGTTTCAGTTTTGACTTCGCTGGAAGAGCCGCAGACCACCTGGGAAGTGAATTTGAAAGGAACCTACAACGTTTTAGAAGCGACCCGGCGGGCAAAAGTCAAACGAGTGGTTTTCATTTCCTCCTCAGCGGTCTACGGGGAATATCCCAAGCTGCCGTTTAAAGAAAGCTATCCACCCCAGCCGGAATCCCCATATGCTTTGTCCAAGCTTGCCGGGGAGCAGCTCTGTTCGCTTTATTGGCGGTTGTATGGGCTGGAGACGGTGGCTTTGCGCCTTTTCAACGTGTACGGCCCGCGGCAGAATCCTTTTTCGCAGTATGCCAACGCCATCCCGAATTTTACTCGCAAACTTCTTACCGGGCAGACGCCGACGATTTACGGCGATGGCAATCAGACGCGTGATTTCGTTTATGTGGGGGACGTGGTTCGGGCGGCCGAACGGGCCGCCCGTTCGAAAAAAGCGGTCGGCGGCGTTTTCAACGTCGGCTCCGGAAGGCGGGTTTCGGTGAACAAGCTCTTTGCCGAAATTCAGAAGATTCTTAACACCAAATCAACACCGGAGTTCTCTCCGCGCAAACAAGGGGATGTGCTACATACCTGGGCGAATGTCCAGCGGAGCCGGAAGGTGCTGGGCTTTGCACCGAAGGCCGATTTTTCCCGCTCCCTGCGGGAAACCGTGCTCTGGTTCAAGAACTCGGGCATTTTTAATCAATGACCATTCGTTCCAAATTGACGCTAAGTTACCTTCTTTTGTTTTTGGTCGTTTTGGCTATCGGAGCAGCCGCCTTTTGGGCCTCCGGGCGCTGGCGGAGCGCGGCAGCCGAGCTTTCGCGGGCCTACAACCAGGGAATCGCCGCCGAGCGGCTGCGGGCCGACATCTACCGCCAGATTTCATCCGGCAGCGATTTTCTTTCCGGCGACCGGGAGGCCGAGGCGGACTTCTGGGATATTCAAAAACGGGTGGCCGGCCAGATGGGAAAATTGAAAGCAGCCGCCAAAAGCGAAGAAGAAACCGACCATCTCGAGGCGCTGGAGGAGACCCAGCGTGAATTGGTTTACGTGGCGCAAAACGTTTTCCGGCCCTCCGGCGCGGGGATGCGCAATCCGAAGGAGCGGCCGGCGGAAAAGCTGGAGGAAATCGGCGACGAGGTGACCTCCGATGTGGCGGTGTTAAATCAATATTATCAGGGACTGGAAAACGTGGCCCTTGCGGCGGCCGCCGGTTCGGGCAATCTCATCGCCTATCTGGTGGGAGGCGCGGCGCTTTTGGCGTTGGTCCAGCTTGTCGCCACCGTTTTTTTGCTGCAGCATTGGCTGGCGGGCCCGATAGCGGAGGTGGGTCAGGTTACGACCAAAATTAGTCAGGGAAACTTTGAGGCCAGAGTGGCAATCGGCAGCCGGGATGAATGGGGAGAACTGGCAGGTGCCATCAACCGGATGGCGGAAGCGTTGAAAGGGTATGAGCAAAAGTTGCGGGCGCAAGAGCGTCTGGCGGCTTTGGGTGAATTGGCCTCCTTTGCCACCCACAACATCCGCAACCCCTTGGCCAGCATCCGGGCTGCCTCGCAAGTGATGCTGGCGGAAAACGCAGACCAACCGGCCATCAAGGACTCGCTTTCGGACATCATTCAGTCCGTGGACAAGCTCGATATGTGGATACAGCGACTTTTGGGATTCGCCAAGCCGCTCGATCTGCAGCCGACTAAAACAGAGCTGCCGCAGTTGGTATACGAAGCGCTTGGCTTACATGAGGCGCTCTTGGAATCCAAAAGAATCAGCCGAGCCATTCGCCTTGAGCCGCTCCCCCCGATATTGGCTGATCCGGTTTTGTTGGAGCAGGTGCTTTCGGCCTTGATTGTCAACGCTGCCGAAGCGATGGAGACCGGCGGAACTTTGACCATTGAGGCCTCCGCCGGCAGCCGCGAGGCGATCCTGCGGGTCACCGACACCGGCAAGGGAATCTCTCCTGCTTTTATTGAGAAGGTTTTCAAGCCGTTCGTAACCGACAAGCCGGGCGGCACCGGTCTGGGTCTGGCACAAGCCAAAAAAATTCTGGATTTGCACGGCGGTTCCATTAAAGTGGAGAGCACATCTGGGGCCGGAACCACGGTAACCCTCACCTTGCCCTTATTTTGGGAGGAAGGTTAAGTGGCGCAGATTTTAATCATCGATGACGAGATTCTTTTGGGACGTTCCCTTGCGCGCGCCCTGGCCCAACGGGGGCATGAGGCCTCCGCCGTCGGCACCGCCGAAGAGGGACTTTCCCTTCTAGACAAGCTTTTGCCCGACATCGTGCTTTTGGATATGCAGCTGCCCGGGCTTTCCGGCTTGGAGGCCTTGAAAAAAATCCGCGAGTCCGATCCCAACATCTTGGTCATCATTGTCACGGCCTACGGCACCATCGCCTTGGCGGTGGAAGCAATGAAGCTCGGGGCCATTGATTTCCTGCGCAAGCCGTTGGACACGGACGAAGTGGCAATTGCCATCGAGCGGGCCTTGGCGCACGCCCGGCTGGCGCGCACGGTTTCCTTTTACCAAAAACGGGAGGCGGAGCGGCTTTCAGAAGAAGAATTTTTGGGAGAAAGCTCAAAGGCGCGCGAGGTACGGGATTTCATCCAAAAACTTTCCGGCTTATCCGTCGCAAAAGTTTCCGAATTGCCGCCGGTTTTGATTCTGGGGGAAACCGGCACGGGGAAGGATTTGGTCGCCCGGCTCTTGCATTTCAAAAGCGCTTTTGCTGCCGCTCCGTTTATCGAAGTGAACTGCCCCACCCTCCCGCGCGGTTTGGAAGAGGGGGAGCTTTTTGGCTATGAAAAGGGGGCCTTTACCGACGCCCGGCAGTCGAAACGGGGATTGGCGGAGGTGGCGGAAGGCGGAACTCTTTTTTTGAACGAAATTGGGGAGCTGCAACTGGAGTCGCAGGCCAAGCTTTTACGCTTGATTGAGCAGAAAAAACTGCGGCATGTGGGCGGGCTTAGGGATTTGTCCATCGACGTGCGCATCATCGCCGCCACGAACCGGAATTTGGAGCAGACGGTCAAAACCGGCCAGTTCCGGCAGGATCTTTTCTTCCGGCTAAACCACGTCACTCTTACACTGCCCCCTTTGCGGGAAAGAAAAGAAGACATTTTGCTTTTGGCGGAGCATTTTCTGCATAGAACCTCCGGCCAGAAAGCGGGTCCGGAAAAACCGAAAAAATTGGGAGAGGCGGCCCAAAGGGCGCTATTGTCCTACCCCTGGCCGGGGAACGTGCGGGAGCTGCGGCAGCTTTTGGAGCGGGCCGCCCTGTTTACGGCGGGCGAGACGATTGAACCGGCCGAGCTGCGGCTGCAGGCCGAAGCAGCTTCCGCCGTGGCGGTCGGTTCAAACTCCGAAGTGAAAGTGAATTTCGGGCCGGACGGCATCGACATTGAAGCAGTGGAAAAACAGTTGATCATCCGCGCCTTGGAGGAATCGTCCGGCAACGTTTCCGAAGCGGCCCGAAAATTGAAGCTGACCCGCGAAGCGCTGCGTTACCGGGTGCAGAAATTCGGCCTCAAGTATTGATTGGTTGAAATCAACCGACCGGTTGAAATAAACCAGACCTGCGGGGGATTAGAACACCCCGTTTTTTCTCGTAATTGCCTGTCAATCTTCAAGTTGGCAATTTGCCGTTACCCCGGCATCCGATTTGATACTCCTCTCTTGCAATGCGCGGATGCAGGTTGATTTTTCTTCAAAAAACCAAGTGCCCGGCCCTGCTTTGCCCATTGCCTGGTTGACAAACAGCCGAGCGGTTGGTATTCTTTTGACTGTTAGTAGAGTCAATCGCTCCATCGATGAACTAATGTGCGGCCACCCGGTCCTCTTCCCGCGTAGGAAAAGCGGCCCGCCAAGGATGGGAAATTGAAACGCACGCCCGCCAAACCGGCTGAAGTCTTCGAGGAAAAGGGGCTTTCGCACGGGCTGGCGACCGAGTCCGGCCTACCCGTTTATCCCCCCACTGGTCTGCGGGTGGCCGTTGTCGGCGGCGGGTTTGTGGGGCTGGTGGCGGCGGCTGGTTTTGCCCAATTCGGCCATACCGTTTCACTCGTCGAAAAAGATTCGCAAAAATTGGATGAATTGCGCGCCGGGAAGGTGCGCATCTACGAGCGCGGCTTGCCGGAGTTGATTGCCGCGAATTTGCGTCGGCAGCGGTTGTCGTTTCGTTCGGAACTGGCGGAAGCAGTTAAAGGGGCGCAAGCCATCTTCCTGGCTGTGGGAACCCCTTCCCTTTCCTCCGGCGAGGCGGATTTGTCGGCTGTTTTTGAAGTGATTGAAAATTTAATTTCCCTGCTGGAGCCTAGGCAGATAGTTGTTTTGAAATCGACCGTGCCCGTTGGCACCGCTTCGCAGGTGCGAAACTTGTTGTTCCGAAACGGAGCCGAAAAAAAACAAACTGCGGTCGTTTCCAATCCGGAATTCTTGCGGGAGGGGACGGCGGTTTTGGATTTTTTCCGGCCGCAGCGGATTGTCATCGGCGGGGACCGCCCGAAGGCGATCGAGACGGTCGCCCAGCTTTACCGGGTCGGGATGATGGATGCCTGCCCCATCGTGGTCACCAACAACGAAACGGCGGAGATGATCAAGTACGCCTCCAATCTTTTTCTGGCGACCAAGGTGACGTTTACCAACGAACTGGCCAATCTGTGCGACGCGGCCGGAATCAATGTCACCGAGGTGACCCGCGGGATGGGGTTGGATTCCCGCATCAGCCCGGAGTTTTTAAGCCCCGGTCCCGGCTTCGGCGGCTCCTGCCTGCCGAAGGATTTGGAAGCGATTTTGAATTTAGCTCAAAAAAATGGGGTGCAACTTTCCATTGCCGAGGCGGTGAAAGAAGCCAACCGCCGTCAACCGGATAAAGTTGTGGAGAAACTGGAGAGCTTGCTCGGGAACTTGAAAGGAAAAACGATCGGTATTCTGGGTCTGGCTTTTAAGGCCCACACCAACGACTTGCGCAGTTCACCGGCCTTGGAAGTGATGAAACGGCTGGCGGCCAAAGGGGCATTTTTGCAGGCCTATGACCCGGTGGCGGAAGCGGAGGCGAAGAGGCTCTGGCCGGAGTTAAAACTTTCTCCCAAACCGGAAGAGGCGGCCCAAGGAGCGGATGCTTTAGCAATCCTGACCGAATGGCCGGAGTTTATGGCGTTGGACTGGGAAGCCGTCGGGGAGCGGATGAAGGCTAAAAATATTGTGGATGCCCGCAATCTGCTGGTACCTGAAATTTTGACCCGCCATGGGTTTGCCTATCTTGGAATGGGGCAGAAACCGGGAGAAGTATGAAATTTAAGTCCGTCCCCGACGTACCGGTCACCGGCGCCGAAAAAACGGCCGAAACTCCCCGGTTCTTAATCTATTCCCACGACACCTTCGGTTTGGGACATTTCCGGCGCTGTTTGAAAATCGCCCAGGCGTTTGCGTCCTCCTATCTCCAAAGCTCGATTTTAATCGTGACCGGACAGCCGCAGGCAGAGCGCTACCGGCTGCCGGAAAGGACCGATTTTATCAAGCTGCCGGCGGTGGTGAAAGTGGGGGAAAACCGTTATCAACCCCGCTCGCTGGGAAGCTCCTTCCAGAGAATTTTCGAACTGCGACGGAATTTGATTGTTGAGGCGGTTCGCACCTTTCAACCCCACATCTTTCTGGTGGACCATGCTCCCCTCGGGATGAAAGGGGAAATTAGAAGTACCCTCGAGGAACTGAAAAACAGAAGTGATGCTCCGGCGCTAGTTTTGGGCTTACGGGACATTTTGGATGAGCCGGAAAAAGTTTGCGAAACCTGGACAACGGAAGGGGTTTATCCCATTCTGGATGAAGTGTACGACCGCATTTTCATCTACGGCACGCCGAAGTTTTTTGACCCGGTCTCCTCCTATCATTTTGGACAGGCCGCGAAGGATAAAACCAGCTTTTCCGGATTTATCGCCGACTCCGCCCGTCTGTCCGCCTCGGCTAATGTTGCCAACGGCGACACCAGGAAAATTTTGTTGACCATCGGCGGCGGAGAGGATGGGGCCGAAATTGTCGCCGCCTACATTGAAATGCTTCTGGCCTACGGGGAGCGGCTCGCCGTCGAAACCACGGCCGTATTGGGCCCGTTTATGCCTGAGAACAAACGAAAGGCGTTCACCGTCCAGGCCCAGGATCTTTCACTACGCTTTGAGGAATTTGTGCCGGAGCTTCACAGCCGCCTGGCAGAAGCGGACTTGGTGATTTCGATGGGGGGCTACAACACGACAGTTGAAATATTAGGCGCGGCGCGCAGGGCGCTGATTATACCCCGGATTTATCCGCGCAGGGAGCAGCTCCTGCGCGCCCGCCGACTTTTTGAAATGGGGCTCGTGGATTATATTTCACCGGAGGAACTAACGCCGGATCGGCTGTATCAAACGGTTATGTCCAATTTGGCCAACCCCAAAAACCCACTTACCGAAGCCCGAGAAAAAAATCTTTTGCCTTTGGACGGGGCATGCAAACTGGCTGAACTCTGTCGGCCGCTTCTCGCACAAAAAGGGGCCTTGAAATGAATCCACTCAAAGTCGGTTACTTCGTCAAAATGTACCCCCGGCTTTCGGAGACCTTCATTTTGAACGAAATTCTGGAGCTGGAGCGCCGGGGAGTGGAGGTCACCATTTTTTCCTTGAAAAAGCCGAACGAAGGACGGTTTCATCCACAGACCGCCGAAATCAAAGCGCCGGTTTACTATCTGGACGAACTTGAGCCCAAAAAAGGGTGGGCCGTTTTGGCTGAAAACTGGCCCACCCTTTCTCCCTGTCGTGCCGAGCTTTGGAAACTTTTGGAGACGCTGATTCCCCAAAACGATCCCCAGCTTATGGAACTCTTTTTCGGCACCGCCTGGGCGGCCGCTATCGCCGTAAAGAGCGGGCTGGGGCACCTGCACGCCCATTTTGCCAGCCTGCCTTCAACGGCGGCCTACTTTACGAGCCGGATTTCCGGGTTGCCTTTCAGCTTTACCGCCCACGCCAAGGATATTTTTCAGGACTCCGTCAACCAGAAAATGCTGAAGGAAAAGCTTAAAGCCGCCGGTTTTGTAATTACGGTCACAGAGTTCAACCGCCGTTACTTGACATCGACTTATCCTTCGGTTCCGGCGGAAAAAATCAAGGTTTTATACAACGGCATCAATTTGGATTTTTTCAATTATGAACCGGATCTGCAAAGAGAAAAAAATCTTATCCTTTCCATCGGCCGGCTGGTACCCAAAAAGGGCTTTCCCGACCTTTTGGAAGCCTGCGCCATTTTGAAACAAAAGAGAATCCCCTTCCGCTGCGTTATTATCGGCCAGGGGGAACAAGCGAGTTCACTTGAAGCCAGAAACCGTGAATTGGGTTTGGACGGTCTCGTTTGCTTTGCGGGCCCCAAGACCCAGGCCGAGGTGCTTCCCCATTTAAAGCGGGCGTCGCTTTTGGCCCTTCCCTGCACGGTGGATGCCGACGGCAATCAGGATGCTCTGCCGACCGTGCTTTTGGAAGCGCTGGGAACCGGCTGTCCAGTCGTTTCCACCACCGTTTCCGGGATACCGGAAATTGTGAATGACGGAAAAAATGGGCTTTTGGTGCCGCCGAACAATCCGGCGGCTTTGGCCGAAGCCATCGAGAAAACACTTTCCTCTCCTGATTGGGCGGCCCGTTTGGCACGGGAAGGAAGAAAGAAGGCAGAAGAGCGGTTTGATTTGAAAAAAAGCGCGGCGACTTTGGAGAGCTATTACCGGCAGTCAGTGGAAAACAGCTTGCCGGGCATTCACGCCGAAACGCCCGCTGCCTCGCTGGCTGGGAAAGACGTATGAAGATTCTGTACTTGTCATTTGACTCCGGCATTCCATACTGGGGAACGAAGGGGGCTTCCATCCACATCCGGGAATTTACCAAAGCGCTCAAGGAAACGGGGTATAAAGTGACGACGGTTGTAGCTCGACTCGGCGATTCAAATAAGAAGGCCAAAGATATTTTTGAGCTGCCGAAAGTAGAAGCGGACTTTTTCCACCAGGAAAACTCAAAAGAATTTCATCTTCTGGCTGAAAGCAAGGCGTTTGCGCAAAACTTTGGCTTGCGGAAGCTTTTGAAGCAGGTAAAAACCAAAAAGTTTGATTTGGTGTATGAGCGCTATTCGCTTTTCGGCATTGCCGGGCTTTCCTTTTCAAAGGAAAGCCGGCTCCCCTTTGTTCTGGAAGTCAACTCCCCCTTGGTGGAGGAGGCGAAGACCAACCGACAGTTGGCGCTGGAACCGCTGGCCAAGGCGGTAGAGGCATATCTTTTTTCCAACGCCGGCCATCTTGTGGCCGTTTCCGATGCGGTCAAGGATTACATTCATTCCGTTGCGCCCAAGGCGGCTGTTACGGTTGTGCCGAACGGTGTCGACGTCAGGCCCTTTCTTAAAGTTCGGGCCTCGAACGGAAAACCAGAAAAGAGTAGGAAGAAGAAGTTCACTGTCGGATTTGTCGGCAGCTTGAAGCCGTGGCATGGGCTGGAGTTTTTGCTGGAGGCGTTCCGACGGTTGCCGGAAAGCGAGGGTTTTGAACTGAAAATCGTCGGTGAAGGGCCTTTGCGCCCCTCTTTGGAGAAATTGTCCCAAAAGCTGAATCTTCAACGCCGGGTCGCTTTCACCGGCGCGGTCGATTTTGAACAGATTCCAAAAACACTAAAAATGCTGGACGCCTTGGTCGCACCCTATCCGCGGATGGACGGCTTCTATTTCTCCCCGCTCAAGATTTTTGAGTATATGGCGGCGGGACGCCCGATTGTGGCTTCCCGAATCGGGCAGGTGGCAGAAATTTTAGAGGACGGCAAGAACGCCCTTTTGGTTCCGCCGGAAAACCCGGAAGCGTTGGTCTCCGCTCTGCTTCGCTTAAAAAGCGAACGAAAGTTGGGAGAACAGTTGGGAAAACAGGCACAAAAAGCTGCCTGTGAAAAGCATAGCTGGAAAAATCGTTTGAAGAATGTCGAAGCGATTTTCAAATCGCTGGTGGATAAAAGATAATATGGCCTTCAAATTCAAATCCCCATTTGCGCGAGTGGACTGGGCCGGACTTTCCCGGATTTTCCACCATTTCGGCAAACACCTAAAGCCGCATAAAAAAAGCTTGGCGTTGGGCGGACTTTCGCTTTTGGGTCTGGCTTTGGTGGAGCTGGCCCGCCCCTGGCCGCTGAAGATTGTTTTCGACTACATCTTGATTCCTTCCCGTGCGCACAAGGATTGGAGCTTTTTGGCTCCACTTTCCCAATGGGACCCGATGGCGGTTTTGACTCTGGCGGCCGGCGGAGTGATTCTATTGGCCCTCTTGGGGGCGCTTTTCTCCTACGCCCAGAACGTTTTGTTTGCCTCCGTCGGCCAGAAACTCTCCGGTGCCATCCGGCTGGAGCTTTTTTCCCACATCCAGCGCCTGCCGCAAAGCTACCACGATTACCGCCAGACCGGCGAGCTTTTGATGCGGCTGACCGGGGACATCAATCTATTGAAAGAGCTTTTGACTTCGATTTTCATCACCTTGGGGAGCCGGATTTTCATCGTTTTGGGAATGCTTGGGCTGATGGTTTATATGAACTGGAAACTGACGCTTCTGGCCTTTGCCGTGATGCCCTTTCTTTTTTTGACGACTTTCCGCTTTTCTGGAAAAATCAAGGAGGCCTCCCGCCGAGCGCGCAAAAAGGAAGGGCAGCTTTCCGCTGCCGCCTACGAGGGAGTTTCCGGCATCAGCGTGACCAAGGTTTTCGGCCGGGAAAAATGGCACGAAAAATTGTTGGGGAAATCGGTTTCCTCCGACGTCAAAGCGGGGCTCAAGGCGACCAAGCTGGAAGCGGCCTATTCCCGCTGGGTGGATGTTTTGACTGCTTTGGGAACGGTCTTAGTTTTATTTTTCGGTGTCAAGCAGGTTCTGGCCGGACAGCTTACCGCCGGTAATCTATTGATTTTTCTTTCCTATTTACGGACTTCCTACAAGCCGTTACGAGACGTGGCACAGCTTTCAGCCCGCACTGCCAAGGCCACCGTTTGCGGGGAGCGGATTTTGGAAATTCTGCACATTCAGCCGGAAGTCATCGATCGGCCGGAGGGGATTTCCGCCCGGGATATCAGAGGTGAAATTCGCTTCGACAAGGTGCGCTTCGCCTATCAGCCGGGACAACCGGCATTGGAAGAGGTGAGCTTTACATTGCCGGCCGGCAAGACCACCGCCATCATCGGGCCGAGCGGCGCGGGGAAGTCGACCATCGCCAAGCTCATCTTGCGGCTGTACGACCCCTCCAGGGGGAGTATTTATCTGGACGGGCTGCCAATCGGGGAGTACCGCATCAAATCCTTGCGCAAGCAAATCACTTCACTCTCACAGGAGGCGTTTTTATTCCGCACCTCCATTATGGAAAACATCGCCTTCGGTAATCCGAAGGCGGGTTTTGACGAAATCATAGCGGCCGCCCGCAAAGTGGGGGCGGACGAGTTTATCCATAACTTGCCGGAGGGGTATAACACCCTGGTGGGAGAAGGCGGCCAGACCCTTTCCGGCGGGCAGCGCCAGCGCATCACCTTCGCCCGTGCCGCCCTGCGGGATTCGCGCATCATGATTTTTGACGAACCGGCCACCGGGCTGGACCCGCAGGCGGAAAAGGTGGCCCAGGAGGCGCTTTCGGCCTTGAAGGAGGGACGCACCCTGCTTTTGATAACCCACCGACTCAATTTTTTGAATTTAGCCAACCAGGTGGTCTACCTCGAAGCCGGACGGGTTGCGGAACAGGGAACGGTTGAGGAATTGCTTGACAAAAAAGGGAAATTTTTTGCTTTCTACCAGGAATGGCTTGGTCAAAATGAAAAGCGAAATCTATTCGAGTCCGCCGTCGCCGGTGAGTAAAATTCCTCTGCCGCCGGAGGAGGTTTTGACCGGCCTGCCGTTCGTTATGGATGCGGCGAAAGCCCGCGAAGCGCTTGGGGATTCCGGCGTCGAAGTGGAAGGGGGCCGCATTTTCTATGTGCGTTACAAACCGAAAACAAGCTGCCTTGCGGCCTATGAGTTTGAACGAAAAAATCCGGAAACGGGAGGGCGCAAGCCGGTTGTTTTCTACGCCAAGGGGATGACGACCAACGGATATCTTTTGGCCGCCACCAAGGCTGAAAACCACCGCTGGGTGGACGTTCCCTATGCCCCCTCCGTGATGCGCTGGGATGCCGCCGCGGCTTTGCTTTTTGCCTTTCCGAACGACGCCCTCTTGGACGGGTTGCGCATTTTGGAGGAGCCAAAGAAATTTCAACGTTTTTTGTATGAACATCTCACGTCCTATCCTGCCGAAATCTGGCGGCTTTCCGACAAACGGCTGAAGACGGAACTGGTTCGCTATAAGCCGGAGCGCCGGGCGGTTTTCCGTTCGGAAACGAAGGCCATTCATCACCAAACGGAGGAAAAGCGAAAAATCGAAGTGTTTTGGCGAGTGTACGGGGAAAGACAGGGGGAAGAGGTCTTCCGACGGATGCAGTTTTTGAAGAAGAGTTTGTCCAAGGAAACCCTCCTGACCACACCCACTCCCTATGGCTATGAGCCGGAGCACCAAATCTTATTGATGGAAGCACTGCACGGCAAACCGCTTCTTGAGTTGCTCGTAACAGCGGCAACTTCACAGGCCCTTGAGCGAACGGCCGCCGCATTGGCCGCTCTGCACGCACTATCTGATGAAAAGCTCTCCGTTTGGCGGCCCGCAGACTTTTTGGCCGAAGCCAACGAGACCCAAAAAATGCTGGCGGCACTTCTGCCCGAACAAACATCTTTAATCGAAAAAGTATATGTAAAACTCGAGGAACAAACACCGGACTCCCAATTCGCCGCCGCTTTTGTTCACGGTGATTTCCATTACGGGCAGGTGCTCATCGACGGGGAAAAGGTCAGTTTTGTGGATTTCGACCGCAGCCATGCTGGAAACCCCTTGGCCGACGTGGGAAATTTTGCGGCCCATTTGCGATTGCTTGAACTGGAAGGCCGTTTGCAAAACGGTCTGGAGTTGACGCAGCGCTGGGCGGAAGCGTATGCGGACTGGGCCAAGGCCGAAATCGAACCGAAAGAACTTGACTGGTGGACGGCACTTTCGCTTTTCTTCCTGGCCGTTTCCCCCTTCCGCCACCTGGAAGCCGAATGGGCGAAAAAAACAAAGGAGATTTTACGGGCGCTTGAGGAACTTTTATGCTGAAAACAAGCCCGGCCTATTCCTATCTCGCATCCGCCACCAACGAGGCGGAAATGCAATCAATTTTTCAGACCCACCTAACCCGGCTCTGGGGCCGTCCGGTTGCGATAGAAAATTTCCATATTCCCCGGGTCATTCCCAAGCGGGAAGGAAAATTTCTTGTTCAGTATCGTTTCTCGACCGTGGATGAGGACGGCAGCCAACCCCGGATTTTCTTCGGCCGCCTTTTATCCCCTGCCGATATGATTCCGGCCTATGCCAAGGAGCCAAACGCCTTTTTTGTATCTGATATTCGGCTGGTGGTGCCGATCTTTCCTTTCGACTCGAAGTTGAAAATGCTGGCGCAATTCTTTGATTCAGCCTCCGGCCCCCGTCTTTTGCAACCCCTGGCCGGAGCCATTGGCCTGAACGGCACGGCGCAACTGGCGAAAGTGGAGGTTTTGGGCTACCGATTGGAACGGCGCGGGACTCTGAGCGTGAGCGTACAAGAGCGAACTCGAACCGTTTCCTTGGTGGCCAAGCTGGTGCGACCTGAAAAGGCTGCTGGGCTTTTCGAAGAATTGCAAGCGCTCGAGAAAAACGGTTTTGGTGCCACAAGCGACAATAACATCCGAGTTCCGCATCCGCTTGCCGTCACGCCGGAAGGGGTATTGTGGCTGGAGGCAGTTTTTGATCTCTCCCTGCATGATTTGGTCGGGACGGGGCCCTACGTTTCCGCCTGCCGCTCGACCGGGCTCGTGCTGCAACGGCTGCATAGAGCAAAACTACCCAACCTTCCAACGTTTTCGGTTGAGGAGGCGCAGGCACAGTTGAAAACACTCGCCCTGGAAACGGCCCAAATCTATCCGGTCTTGCGCGAGAGTATTGAGGGCGTTTGGCAACAGCTGGAGACCCGCACTCCCGCCGTGGCGGAAAAAGAGACCGTGCTCGTACACCGTGATTTTTACGACAAACAGCTTTTGGTCGGCGCCAACCGCATCACCCTTTTGGATACGGACACGTTGGCTTTGGGCGATCCAGCCGTGGATGTTGGAAATTTTTTGGCCCATCTCGTTTTGCGGGGCAAACAGAACGCCCTTCCCGAAAAGACGACCGGAGAGGCCCGGGCGAATTTTCTTGAAGCATACCGGTCGTGCCAGCAGGTAGGTGTGAGTGAGGCGTTTCAGAAAAGAACTGTCTGGTGGGAGGCCGCCACTCTTCTGCGGCTGGCCTGCCTGTATTCCCTGCGCCCGCGCTGGAAAAAACTGGCGTTACCCCTTTTGGAACAGTCGGAAAAAAACCTGCGAGGAGAAGATTATGCGTAAGAAGTTTTTTGTAGTCCCGTCGCTTTTGCTCTTTTTAATCGCCCCGGCTGCGGCCTCCCCCAAGCCGGAGTATATGAAGCTGAAAGTGGGGGACGCCGTGGAGGTGGACGGCGAATGGGACAAAAAAGCCGGTGTTTTCACAGCCGACGACATTGAAAAGCTGCCGGATCCCCGCCGCCCCAAGCTGCGCGGGGCCATCTTCAAGCTTTTGCCGCAGGAAAAAAGTTTTGTCCTCTTCGGAATGAAAATCAAGGTGGACGACAAAACCGAATTTATGGACAACGGCGGCCAGGCCATGCGTTTCGAAAACTTGAAAGTAAAAATGCGCTTGGAGGTCACCTCGCGGGTGGACGAGAACGGAAACTGGATTGCCCGGAAAATCGAAATCGGCAAACTGAAGGCCTCGGACAAGGTGAAAGGGACAGTGACCCGTCTGGCCTTCGATGGCACCCCGCCGGACACCTTTGAAATTTCGGGCCTTAAAATTTTGGTCGTGGAGGGGACGGACCTTTTCGGGCCGTGGGGAACGGAGTCCCCCACATTTACTCCTGGAGCGGCGGAAAAAGCCGCCGCCGTTTCGACCGGAGTCAAATATCAGGCGGTTAAAAATCTTAACAGGAGGGACTGATGTTGAGTAGAATCTGGATGGTGCCGGGGCTTTTTGCCTTTGCCCTGACGCTTGGGGGAATCAAGAGCACGGAAGCCGGGCCCTATACCAAGCTGAAAGAAGGGGATGGCGTGGAGGTTTCCGGCAGCTGGAACAAGGGCATCTTTGACGCCAAGTCGGTGGAAAAACTGGCGGAAGCCCGCCGGCCCAAGCTGCGCGGCGCCATCGAAAAGTTGAACAAAGCCGATTCCTCCTTCCTTCTCTTCGGATTAAAAATCAAAGTGGATGCCAAAACCCTTTTCCCGGCAAGGGGGGAAAGCGCCGGCGGGCTGGAAAATTTGAAGGAGGGAATGCGGCTGGAAGTTACCTGCAACGTGAGCAAATCTGGCGCTTGGGCGGCGGACAAAATCGACTGGAACGAAATCAAGGCGTCGGACAAAATTAAGGGGACGATAACCCGAATGGCTTTCGACAGCAAACCGCCGGACACCATCGAGATTTCCGGCCTGAAAATTCTGGTGACCGAGGAAACCGACCTGTATGGCTCGGCCCGCTATCTGGAAGAGGAACTTTTCGGCAACCTGACCGCCGACGAAGGGAGCGCCAACGTTCCCCACATTCGCGTGGGGGAACGGATGCTTTTCTCCGGCGATTACCGCCAGACCACGCGCTTGGAAAAAAGTTACACCCTTTCCGACGTGCAGGAGGATGATTATCAGGATACCGAACCGGCCCTGCGGCTGGAGGCGGCAGGCAACTGGGCACCGGAGGTGCAAAGCTTCTTTCAGCTGCGGCTGCGGAAAAAATACACCTTCGGTACCTTTCCGAACCGCCCCTCCACGGCGGAGTCCACCCGGTTTGAATTTCAAGCCATTCAGGCCTACCTGCTCTTGCGCGCCCCGGCGGGACGAAAGGCGGCTTTGATGGTCGGCAAACAGCGCGTGCGGGATAAACGGGAGTGGCTTTTTGACGAATATCTGGATGCCGTACGGCTTTATGTTTATGAAACCCAGCCGGTGGTTTTGGAGGCCTCTTTTCTTCCCTCCCTTTTTCCTTTTAAGAACGAGAAATACCGCACGTGGGATGATTTGCTCTTCCGGGTTCGATTTATTCCTGATGGAAAAAACGAGGCGAACGTGTATATGCTGAAACGCTGGGACTCCGACCTCCGCAACCGGGAGCCGGTCTATTGGGGGCTTTCCTATTACGGCCGCCCGAAGAAATTTGTAACTGGCTGGGTGCAGGCCTCGCTTTTGCGCGGTACCGACAAGCAGCGGGATCAGGAGGCGTATGCCTTTGATGCGGGAGCCACCTTTGCCGCGACGAATTTTTCCTTTCGGCCCAGCTTGACTTTGGGATATGCTTTGGGCTCCGGCGACAAGAGCAGCAGTGATACCATTTCACAGGAGTTTCGCCAGACCGGCTACGAGGACAACTCCGGGCGCTTCGGCGGGTTTGCCAATTTTCAATACTACGGCGAGGTTTTGGACCCCGAGCTGGCCAATTTGCAGGTTCTGACCGCCGCCGCGGGCTTCCGCCCCCACAAGCAGGTCTCAGTCGATGCGGTCTTTCACACCTACCGCCAGCACCGGCTGGACAACAACGTCCGTTCCAATTTAATCACGCCGCCGGTCGTCCCTAACGCCGTGTCCAAGGATCTGGGCTGGGAAATCGATTTTATTATTGGTGTAGAAAAAATTTGGCGGCGCTTTAATATAGGTTACAGTTTTGGGCTGTTCAATCCAGGTGACGCTTTTGCGCCCCGTATTGACAACGCCGTTTTAAACCGGCTCAATGTGCGCGTGGAATTCTGAAAATGTCCAAATTTTGTCCCGTTCTCTTCCTGGGAATGTCCTTCGCCCTACTAACCGTAATCCCCAAGAAAAGCTTTTGCCAGTGTCCGCAGGTTTGTGCTCCCCCTCAACTCACTATACAGGGGCGCGTAGTGGATGCCAATGGCAAACCAGTGCGGAAAGTTGATTTGGATTTCTTCTTACTGGGGTTCAAAATGCCCTACGTTTGCGATAACACCGATTCTTCGGGCTATTATAGCGTTTGCGTCAGCACACCCGGCACATATCGGATTACTTATGATCCGCTCTATCCGTATAACACAAATTTGGTTGCAAAGGAAACTTTAAGCGTCCCACTTTTTTCATCGCGCGTCCTGCCGGACATACGTCTTGGATTTGGCTGGGCCGTCGCTGGACAGGCGACCGACACGGCGGGAAAGCCGATCGACTCCATCAATTTGGCGGTGGACGACTGGGTCAGCAAGAAACGTCTTTTCACCCCCGGCGACAAGACCGACAGTTTGGGCAACTATAGAATCGTCATTCCCAACGGCGCCTACCGCTTCCGCTACGCCCCGGCCCCGGGACGGAGACAGGTGGGGCTACAGTTGGATACGGTGAAAATTTCCGGCCGCGATACGGTCATTAACGTCACCATTCGCTCCGGCTTTTTTGTTTCCGCTACGACTATCGATACGACGTTTAATCCAGCCAGAACGCCGATTGCCGGCGTGGATTTGGATTTAGAAGACACGTTGGGGAACAAAATCTTTCTTCCCCGCAACACGAGCGATTCGCTGGGCAAACTGACCGTGGTAGCCCCAGGCAACATGTATGATTTTCTTTTCGTACCGCCGCGAGATTCTCACTTTGTAGCCAAGAAAGTGCGCTCTTTTGCGCTGACTTCGGATACCTCCATCACCCAAACGCTTAACCGAGGCGTCCTTCTGACCGTGCGTGTCGTTGACTCTCTAAATAAACCGGTGCCTTTTGCTGATTTGGACGTGATTCGCGAATTTCCTCCTCCCTCGAATGAAATGTTCACCCCAACCGACAACGCCGACCAATTTGGGGTAATCAAAGTCGCCGTCCCTCCGGACAGTTACACGATTGTTATCAATCCGCCGGCCGGCGCGACCAACTTCCTCGCCGACACGCTGCCAGGGTTGGTGCAGGTATTGAACGACACCACCATTGACGTTACGCTCCCCGGCCAGCCGGTGCGGATTACCCCCCCCGGCGAGGAGCGGATTCTGGATGCTTATCCCAACCCCTTTCGTCCGGCGGTAAACTCCTTCATATACTTTCCGGTTGATTTGACTGCTCTGTCCGGCAATTGGAAGGCATTGCTCACTATCTTCACCCCAGCGGGGGAAATCGTTTTTAAGGAGGAAAAAAAACTTTCTGGCGGCCAGATAAACGGGCGCGAACTGTTTTGGAACGGACACAACGACAACGGCGAACCGGCCGCATCCGGGGTTTACTTCTGCAAAATAATCCTGCGGGAAACGAGCGGTTTGCAACGAATGGAGAAAGTCTTAAAGGCGGCCTTGATTCGCTGACAACGGGGCTTTTCATCAGAGGAGGCAATATGTTCGGGCGTTTGGTTTGGAGTATCGTTTTGATTTTGGGGCTGGCATCCGGAACGCAGGCCCAGTTTACCCTGTCCGGAAAAATCACCGATCCCAACGGGACAGGGATTGCAAACGTTGATGTAGATTTATATGACATCAATGGCAATCCCGTGGGGATTTTGACTGACAAAACAGACGCTTTGGGAAACTACAATTTGAACCAGCCCTTTGGCCTGCCCGCGGGCACCTACGATGTTGCCTTTACGCCGCCAGCGGTCAGCAATCTGGCACCCGTTTACAACACGGGCTACCTGCTTTCCGGCAACCAGGTGTTCAACGACACCGTGCCGCTCGGCTTCACCCTTTCCGGCTTCGTGCGGGATACGGCCGGGGTGGGTCAGCCGGATATTGATTTGAATGTCACCGATGAGTTGACGGGACAGTTGGTCTACACGCCCAACCCGACCGACAACACCGATCCGTTCGGTTTTTACTCATTGGTGCTTCCCGCGAATGGAGTTTACACGTTGACCTATCGCCCCGTCGCCGCCCAAAAACTGGTGGCAGCAGAATTCAAGGGGATAATCTTCAACTCCAACCAGACACGGGACGTGGTGTTGCAAGCCGGCTTTTTCGTTTCCGGCACGGTCGTCGACAATAACAGCCAGCCGGTTCGGGATGCCGATATGGACTTTGATGTTTCCGCCACCCAGGCCCGCATCCCCACGCCAAACGACAATACAGACAACAACGGTTTTTATCAGGTGGTGGTGGGAGCCGGGACTTACGACATAACCGTGGAGCCCTTGGTGGATGACAAATTGATAGCCGGGCTGAAATTTTCTGTGCCTGTAACCAAGGATACGTCGATTGACTTCGTCTTGCAACCCGGATTGTATCTTTCCGGATTCGTCCGTCGCGCCAGCGACAACGCCGGGGTGGCCAACGTCGATATCGACGTGCACGACACGCTGACCAACACCAAAATCCCCACCCCGTTCGATTTCACGGATGGCACCGGCTTTTATCAAATCGTGGTGCCTGCGGGGGCCTACGATGTCACCTTCCAGCCGCCTGTGGTTTCCGGTCTGGCACCGGTGGAAAGCTTGCACGTGGCAGTAGCCGCCGACCGAACATTAAACGCCACCGTTCTGGCCGGATTCACCCTTTCCGGTAATGTGCAGCGCGCGGGCGGTGGCGGGCTTTCCAACATAAACATAAAATTTGTAAATTCGGCGACCGGCGCCAAGGTGCCTTTAGCCAATCACTTTACCAACGCGTTGGGGAATTACTCGGTGGTGGCCGTGCCAGGCAGCTACACGGTCGAATTCGAACCGCCCAAATCCATCCGCCGGGCGGCCAAAGATTTCCCCAATTTTGCGCTCAATTCCAATATGACCCTGAATGTTACGCTCGATTCCGGGCGGGTTGTTTCGGGATTCATCAGGGATTCGTCGAACATTCCAATCTTCGAGGTGGATTTCGACGCTTTCATCACCTCGTCCGGAAACGAACTATACACTCCTTCCGATAACACCGATTCAACCGGATATTATGAAGTCGTCGTTCCGCCGGGCACACTCGATTTGGCCTACACGCCGCCCTTGGCTTCCCGCTTCGCGGGAGCCTCATTTGCGGGAGCTTCCATTGTAAATGACACGGCAATCAATTTGACCTTGCGCCACGGCGTGGAGCTCTCCGGCACGGTTCGCGATTCGTCCGCCAACCCGATTTCCGGTGTGCGGGTGCGGGCCTTTGGTTCTCCGGAAGTTCCCTTGACCAAGGGTACAACCGATGCCGTCGGTAGTTTTGCTGGCATTCTCGTGCCCGGCACCTACACTCTGCACTTCGTACCGCCGCCCGCCAGTTTGTTCGATTCGCTGGTGGTAAGCGGGGTACAAGTCCGCGTCGATAGCACGATTTTTACGACCCTTCCCCGAAAACCTTTCTCCGGCATCAAGGGGGACCTTTCCAACGATGGACAGCTTTCACCCTCTGATGTCGTGTTGATGTTGAACTGTGTTTTTGCGGGCACGGGCACTTGCCCTCTTTCGGTGGCCGACCTGAACTGCTCCAGCAATTTAACTCCAGCGGATGTGGTTCTTGAGTTGAATCTGGTTTTTTCAGGTACGACGTTACCCTGTTAGGCTGTTGCACCTTTTTACATCCACAAATTCCTATCCAATGTCCGATATTGGATGGCTTCGGAAAGGTGGGATTCTTTGATGTCGGGGCTGGCTTCCAGATCGGCTATGGTGCGAGCTACTTTTAGAATTCTGTCGTAGGCTCGAGCTGACAATCCCAGCCGCGACATAGCTGCCCGCAGGAGTTCTTGCCCTGCAGAAGTTATCTGACAATACTTCTTCAGGTGACGCGTCTGCATGTGCGCATTCGCAAAGACCTTCTTTTCCCTCGAGAAACGCTCCGTTTGAATTTTGCGAGCGGAAATTACCCTTTCGCGAATTTTCGCAGAGGGTTCTGCGCTTTCACTCGCAGCTAATTCTTTAAATTTTACTGCAGGAACTTCTATGTGAATGTCGATGCGATCTAAAAGTGGGCCTGAAATTTTCGAAACGTATCTTTGAATTTCCGCAGGAGAACAATGGCATTTTCCGCTCGGATCACCAGAAAATCCACACTTGCAGGGATTCATCGCGGCCACAAGCTGGAACTGAGAGGGATAGGTCAAAGAGATCTTGGCGCGGGAAATGGTGACCTTGCCATCTTCCATCGGCTGGCGCAAAACCTCCAGCACATCTTTTTTGAACTCCGGCATCTCGTCCAAAAACAAAACGCCATGGTGGGCCAACGAAACCTCGCCCGGGCGGGGGACCGTGCCTCCGCCGATTAAACCGGCGTCTGAAATCGTGTGGTGCGGGCTACGAAACGGGCGGGTGGCCAGAAGGGGCACCCCCGGCTCCAGCTGTCCGGCGACAGAATGAATTTTGGTTGTTTCCAATGCTTCCTCGACGGTCAACGGCGGCAAGATGGTCGGCAGCCGGCGGGAGAGCATCGTCTTGCCCGAACCGGGCGGACCGATTAGCAGAATGTTGTGCGAGCCGGCAGCGGCCACTTCCAAAGCCCGCTTGACAGCTTCCTGTCCCTTCACTTCGGCGAAATCAAGCGGATAATCGAGTGCTTTTTGAAAGACCAAATTGATGTCCAGCGTGAACGGTTCGATGCGCTCGTCTCCTTCCAGAAAACCGGCCGCCTCCCGGAGGGAGGAGATGGGATATACCGGCAGGCCGGTGGCCATGGCTGCCTCGGCGGCGTTTTCCTTTGGCACCAAAAGCGCCCGGCTGCCGTTCTGCTTCAAAGCCATTGCAATCGGCAGGATGCCGGGGACGGGACGGATGTCGCCATTCAAGGAAAGCTCCCCCACCAGCACCACGTCCGAAAAGTCCTCCCGTCCCAATTGTCCCGTGGCGGCTAGGATGCCGACGGCCATCGGCAAATCGAAAGCGCTCCCTTCCTTTTTGATGTCCGCCGGAGCCAGATTGATGGTTACTTTTTGACGGGGGAAGGAGAAGCCGGAATTTTTTACGGCGGAGGCAACCCGCTCCTTGGCTTCCCGCACGGCCCCTTCCGGCAACCCGACCGTGGCGAAATAGGGCATTCCACCGGTGATGTCGGCCTCCACTTCCACCAGATAAGCGTCGATGCCCAAAAGCGAGGAGGAATAAACTTTGGCCAGCCGGTTGCGCATAGGCCGGAAAAGTAAATAGGGGAGATACGGCTGTCAATGGAAAGCAGGGGGGACATATGGCCTTAAGTGCCGCTTCAGAACCCCCCCTCCGGCCTTTGGGTTTCGTTCCCTTTGGCGGGGAAGAGAGGAAATATCGGATCAGCCAACGAAGACAAATGAAAAGGGGCAACCGGAAGGTTGCCCCTGCAGAACTACGACGACAGATGTCCGATTACTTTGCTTCTTCCTCTTCTTCCCCGGCCCGCATACGGCCGTTGGCGGGAGCTTTCTGCTGGTATTTTACCTTATATTTTTCGTACAACTGCGTGTGGCGGGAAGTCAAATCGACTTTTTTCCCTTGGATAAATTCAATCTCCACGTTGGTGGTGATTTCCAAGGGGTCGCCGGTGGTGACGATGAGGGTGGCATCCTTGCCCACTTCCAAGGAGCCGATGCGGTCGGCCACACCGAAGATTTCCGCCGGAAAGAGTGTAATCGCCTTCAAGGCCGCTTCCCTAGGCAAGCCATAGGCCGAGGCCATCGCCGCATGGTAGGGCAGATTCCGCTCGTTGGAGGCCCCGCCGTCGCCGAAGAGGGCGAATTTAACCCCGGCCTGATAGAGCTTGGCTGGAACCGAATAGGCCATATCGTAATCCTCGTATCGACGTGCCGGCTGGCGCAAGGTGCCGCCGACCAGAACCGGGATGTTTTTAGATTTCAGAAGCTCAGCCGCCCGCCAGGCGTCGTAGCCGCCGCCGATGATGATTTTTATTTTTTCCTCATCGGCCCAAGCGATGGCAGCGTGGATTTGCTGGATGTTGTTGGCCATCACCAAAACCGGCAGTTTCCTTTCAAAAACCGGAACCATCGCCTCCCAGCGCATATCGGTGGGAATGCTCTTGCCGCTTCGGGCGGTCGCTTTCTTGGCCGTCCAGTAGGCGCGGGCATCCTTGAACGCTTGGAAAAGTTCCTTCAAGTTCCGCTCCCGGTTTTTCTTCTGCTCCTCCTCCGATTCCGTGACCCACCAGGCCCGCTGGGGGGTCATTTGGGGCCAGTTGACCACCAGAGCGGCCGGGGCTTTGAAAGTCATCTCTTCCCAAGTCCAGCCGTCCAGATTAATGAGGGCGGCCGTTCCTGAAATGATTCCTCCCTCCGGTGCGGTCAGAGCCGTGGTGACACCGTTGGCGCGAGCCACCGGAATCAGTTCCGATTCCGGATTGACCGCCACTTCGGCCCGGGCGTTGGGATTGATGCGCCCGGTTTCGGAAACGTCGTTGGTGGCCCGAACGGCGCCGATTTCGGTCAGCCCCAGATTGGAAAAGGGGTCGATGAGCCCGGGGTAAATATGTCGGCCGGTTACGTCGATTACTTCCGCGCCGGGTGGAAGCGAAATGCCCCGGCCGATGGCGCTGATTTTTCCCCTGTCGAAAAGAACGGTAGCCCCGGCCAGTTCCCCGCCGGTGACAGTATGAACCGTGCCGCCGACCAGGGCGATCGGATGGCTTTGCGGTGGGGCCGGCCGCTGGTCAAAGCCCCAAAGCGCGGCGGCCAGCCCGAAGCCGAGCATCGTCGTCAATCCAAGAATTTTTTTCACGGCTGCACCTCCTCGTCCATACAATTGTGCACTTTTCTTTCACCCGGGCGTTTCCAGCCCCCGCGTTCGCCGGAGCCCTCCTTGCCCGATTTTTTCTCCGCCAGGATTTTCTGAGTCAATACGGCGCGCTGGCGGGTGACTTCGGCACGCAACTTGGCATCTTCGTTCTTATCGAAATACTTCCGCCCATCAATCCAGGTCTGTTCGCAAACCGTATAGGTGGAAAGGGGGCTTTGGCTCCAGAGTACGAAATCGGCATCCTTTCCGGCCTCCAGCGAGCCGACCCGGCCGTCGATGCGTAGCTGCTTGGCCGGGTTCAAGGTCACAAATTTAAGCGCCTCGGCCGGTGGCACGCCGCCGTATTTGACCGCCTTGGCTGCTTCCAGGTTCAACCGGCGGGCCAGTTCGTCCGAATCGGAATTGAAGGAGACCACCACGCCCGCATTATGCATCAAAGTCCCGTTGTAGGGAATGGCGTCGTACACCTCGAATTTATAGGCCCACCAGTCGGAAAAACAGGAGGCGCCGATTCCCAGCCGGGCCATCTCGTCGGCCACTTTGTATCCCTCCAGCACATGCTGAAAGGTGCCGATGGTGAAGCCGAAATCCTGGGCCACCCGCATGAGCATCAGAATCTCATCCTGCCGGTAGGAATGGGAGTGGACGATCCTTTTTTTCTGCAGAATTTCGGAGATGGTCTCCAGCTCCAAATCCCGGCGGGGAGGAATGCGGTTTTTGTTTTTGGCCCAGTCGTCCCAGTCTTTTTGATAATCCAAGCCGGCCTTGAAGGCGTCCCGGATGATTTGTTCCACCCCCATCCGGGTCTGTGGGTAGCGGGTCGTGTACTGGTCCCCCCAGTTCGACTGCTTGGGGTTTTCGCCCAAGGCAAATTTGATTCCCGGTATGGCTCCTTCAAATTTCATCTCTTCCGGGTCGGAGACCCCCCAACGGAGCTTGATGACCTGGTTCTGCCCGCCGATGGCGTTGGCCGAGCCGTGGAGCAAGTTGGCGGCGGTAAGCCCACCCGCCAGCTGGCGGTAGATGGCGATGTCGTCCGGGTCCACCACATCTCCGATGCGCACCTCGGCTGTTATCGTCTGTCCCGATTCGTTGACGTTGCCGGAAATGGCGGAATGGGAATGGCAGTCAATCAGACCGGGGGTAACGTGTTTCCCTTCGGCGTTGATGACCAGCGCGCCGGAGGGGGCGGAAAGGTTTTGGCCGAGGCGGACGACTTTCCCCCGGCGCACCAGCATATCGCCTTCTTCGATTACTCCCTGCGGTCCGGATGTCCAGATGGTGGCGTTTTTCACCAAAACATATTCCGGCTGTTCGGGAAGCTTTGGCCTTCCAAATTCGGCGGCCGGATAAACCGGCGTAAAGGAGGCCATTTCCGGCTTTTTGGCCTTTGAAGTGTCCGGTTCGGGGGTGAACGTCGCCACCCGTTTGGCTTTCCAAGTGAATGTGCTTCCATCCGCCAACTCTCCGGTGCCCAAAATCTCATCGGCGGAAACGTTCCCCCCCATCCGCACCACCCCCTTGAAACCGACCGAATCGCCGGTGAAGGAGAAGGTCAACCGTTTTCCGGAAAGAGTAATTTTTGAAAGCTTGGCTTCCTTATTTATTTTGAAATTTCCTTCCGGCCCGTCCGCTTCCCCTTTCAAATCCAGAACTATCGAATCCTCCGGCTGGGTGCCGGTTGAAAGGGTTAGATCCCACTTGCCGCGCACATCCACCAAGGGGTCTGGCTTGATTTCGTACCGCTTGCCGTCCACCCAGGTTTCCTTGATTTTGGTTTTTTCGGCGAACAGCTCCCCGTCGGTAACCACCAGGTTGGCGGTCTTTCCGGCCGAGAGCGTTCCGACTTTGTTTTCAACGCCGAAGAGCCGGGCTGGCGTGGTGGTCAGGGCGGCCAAGGCAGCTTCTTTTGAAAGCCCTCGTTCCACCGTTTTTTTGACGTTTTTCAAAAAATTGCCGGGGTCTTTCAGGGTGGCCGAGGTGAAGGCGAAAGGAATTTTGGCTTCCGATAGACGTTTCGGGTTCTCGGGCGCTTCATCCCACAAACGCAGCTCGCGCAAAGTTACTTCAACCGCTTCATCCGGGTTTTCCACCGAAGGGGGATCGGGAAAGTTGACCGGCAAAATGACCGGCAGACCGGTTGCCTTGATGGCCTGCAGTCGTAAGTACTCCGTGCCGCTCCCCCGCACGATTAAAGGCAGGGTGAACTCTTTGCCGATTTTTGCCGCCCGCAGAAAATCCAGTTCGTCACCGGCCTCGATTACATAGGCGCCGACCGGCTGGTTCAAGGCCTCGAGTGCTTCATTTACTTCCGGCCGCACCAGTCTGGGATTGCGGCTCCAAGCCGCCTGCGCCTGGCGGTACCAGTCAGCGTCCAGAAGGGTCTGGCGAACCAACGTGATGGCCCCCATCAACGAATTGGGATAATCATCACCCATCGAGTTGGTTTGCAAAGAGATGTGTTGGGCGACGGTGGATTTGACGATTAAATCGTTCGGTTTTCCTTCACCCAGATTGACCAGAGCCGAGGTTCCTTTGAAAAGCCCCCTGGTCGGCACGGCAAGGACCGTGGTGATCCCCTGCTCGCGGAGTTTCCCGGCGGCCTCTTCATCCGCCGAGAATAATTTATCCGCTTTTTGATGGGCCAAAACGTTGGGGTTCCAGTAGCGCGGGCCGCGCGGCTCTTCGGGTTGCTCCGGTTGAGCCCGTTGTCTTCGTCCGGGGCCGCCCGGTGCCCGCTGGGGCGGTTTAGGCAAGCCCCAGTCCGAGTAGGAATCGATAAGCCCGGGGTAGATGGTCTTCCCCTCCATATCCAGCACGACGGCATCCGCCGGGACGGCGGCGTTGGCGCCGACCGCCTCGATTACCCCTTCGCGAATAACCAGCGTTCCCTTTTCAATTGTGTTTCCCGGGGACAAAACCAACCGGGCATTGGTCAAGGCAAAAACCTGCGGGGTGTTTTCCCGCAGCCCATCGGGCGGGGTGGTTTTGGCCTCCGCTCCGACCAAAGCTAAAACGAACAACACAAACGCAAAAAAACCGACCAAAACAGCGCGCGGCATAGGAGCTCCTTTCATATCCGACCTAACATAGAGACGAGAACTGTCCGAGGAAAGTTACGCATTTTTTTAACCGCCCGGGCCGGTCTTTTTCCCCTCGAAAAAAACCAAGCCCCCGGCAAAATCTCCTTTGCAAAAAGCGGGGCCGACGAGACTCGAACTCGCGACCTCCTGCGTGACAGGCAGGCGTTCTAACCAACTGAACTACGACCCCGTTGCCGTATCATTCACAAAACTGCAGACCCCAATAAAACGTATTTGGAAGGGATTTTCAATAGCCGGACTTGTATTGAGAAAAGAAAACTGCTTGGAGGAAGGCTTTCTTAAAGAAAATCAGGATGCGGGAGAAGCCGGTCTATCCGTCGGCTGAAAAGCCGGAGATGCTTCCGGTTCCTTCTTTTTGTCCTTGATGATGATGGCAACCGGGATAATCACGCAATAGCCCAAGACCAGAAGAATCGGCGCAAAGACGGTGTCCCCGGTGCCCAAAAAGATGAAGCCGGCAATTATGACCAACAAGCCAACGGCAAAGAGTATGTAATTCCGCTTGCCGAAAATCGGGCCGGTTTCGGCCTTTATTTTCGGGGCCGGTTTGCCTTTAACGAATTGTTTGGGCTGCGCCATTTTATCCTCCGCAAAGATGAGCTTTTAGTTTTCCAAAATCAAGCCAAAAATCAAATCAAGTATCGGGGTCTAGAGCCTTGAACTCACCGGTTATCTCGATAACCACAGGATACCCTTCCAAAGATGCCGGGACCCTTTTCTCTATTTCGGCTGTTTTTTGGCTTACCAATACCTTGATGCAGGGCCTTCCGCCCGACTCGCCGATGGCCGTACCGACCACGCCGGGAATGGACATCAAATGCTCGGTGTGGGTTTCCTGTACTTGTTCAATAGTCTTGGCGGGCATTTTAATTTCCTTTGGAGCTTGTGCATCGTTTAAATCCGCACATCCGGTCAACAAAACCAGTACAAAAACCGCAGTTGAAACCCACTTCATATTCACTTCATTCTATAATTAACCCCCCCGAAAGAAAAAAACAAGCGGGAGCCCTTTCGGACTCCCGCTTGCGATTAAGCGATTTGACTAATTGCTGCAAATCGTCACGTTGAAAGCCGAAAGCACATCCGCAATCGGATTCACGACAGTGACCGAACTGGAGCCGGCGAACAAAAGCCCAACCGGATTGTTGTTGGCATCGTTGGTCACCACCAGGGAACCGGAATCCCCCGAGCGGGAAATGCTGGTTGTCAGTATCTGTCCTACGAAACGGGCCGTGCCGGCGGAATACCCCACGTTGACCGTGGCGTTGACGGCCGTCACCGAACCGGTGGAAAGCGACGAGGTCCGTCCCACTTTCTTTACCCCCAGTCCAACCGTCGCCGTCACGTTGGTAGTGCCGGGAAAACCGTAGTACGACGGAAGGGTGGCGCAAGTAAAGTCGGAGGTGGACAAAAGCGCGATGGCGGCGTCCACCCGGTTGTTGGCCGAGGTGGAAAAGACAATCGGCACGAAGTCCGACAAATCAGCCACCTTGTCGGTGGAGACCTTGTTGGCGCACCTCGGCTTGTTGTCATAGCGCCCGGGCTGGACAATGTCTTCGCCGATGGAAGCGGCGTTCTGACGGGCCAACACGTGATTGTTGCTCAAGATGTAATGCTGGCCTCCCTTCTCCACCATGCAGCCGATGGTTCCGGCGGCGCATTCGCCGTTATTGCCGACCGAAACCCCAATCGGCACGGGGCGGTACCGCTTGGTCAAAGCCTGGGCGTAAATCTTCCCCGTGACCATCACCTCGACGGGGATGCCGTCAACGGTTGATGGAATACCGGCCACCCCTTCCCGCTCGAGCAAAATCTTGACCACCGGCCGGCCAGCGGCGGAAAGCCCGGTGGCCGTGCCGACCACGCCGTCAATTTCCATCAGCCGGTCGGTATGGCGGCTTTGAACGGCCATAACACGACCCAAATCACCGGCCGACAAGGCCACGGCCTGTTCCGGACGGGTGGAGGCAGGCTGCTTTTCGCTGCAACTCACCCACAAAAGAGCGGAAGCCAAAAGCACCACGCCCACCAAAAAGACCCAGCCGCGTGCCGGTTTGGACAGATACTTGTGCATTAAGCACCTCCCATTGGTTAATGGTTTATGGTCTAATTTCCAAGAGCAGGGTTAAGTTAATTCCGGCTACCTTTATGTCAAGAAAAAAAACAATGAATTATGATTTTCGTCACCCGGCGGGCTATTTCTTTTCCAATCCAACAGGATGTTTGCTTCAACCGCCTTGACTTGCGGGCCGTTCCGGCTACTTTCCGGCCAACCCGAAAGGAGGAAGCATGTTAAAAGAGTTCAAGGCGTTCGCGATGCAGGGAAATGTGATGGACATGGCAATCGGCATCATCATCGGCGCGGCCTTCGGTAAAATCGTAAGCTCCTTGGTGGGGGATGTGTTGATGCCGCCGATTGGGCTATTGATGGGGAACGTCGATTTTTCCAATTTATTCATCAATCTGTCGGGACGATCCTTCACCTCCCTGGCGGAAGCCAAAGCGGCTGGGGTGCCGGTGATGAGCTACGGTGTGTTTATAAACACTGTAATCGACTTCATCATCGTCGCCTTTGTAATTTTTCTTTTGGTCAAGCAGATAAACCGGTTGAAAAGCCATCCCCCGCCGGCCGCTCCGAACACCAAGGAGTGCCCCCACTGTCTGTCGAACATTCCGATCAAAGCCGCTCGCTGTGCTTTCTGCACGGCCGAACTTAAGCCGGCATAGTTCAAAAAAAAGGGCGTCCCGAAGGACGCCCTTTTTCGTTCTCCTTTTAGAGACCTACTGCACCCGCTTCAACTCCACCCGGCGATTCTGGGCCCGGCCGGCGGCGGTCTTGTTATCCGCAATCGGCGTGGTCTCGCCGTACCCTTTGACGAACAGGTTTTCGGCTTTCACACCCTTTTCCGCCAGATAGTTCCGGACGGAAGTGGCCCGCTGCTCGGAAAGGTTCATATTGTGCGCATCCGAACCGGTGGCATCCGTATGCCCCCCGACCTCCACTTTCACTTCCGGATGGGCCATCAAGCTGATGGCCACTTCATCCAGAATCTTTTTGGATTCCTCCAGCAAAACCGCCTTGCCGGTTTGGAAGTTGACCCCTTTCAAAACCAACGGCTTGTCCGGTTCAGGAATGTATTCGACCGTGGGCAGCACGCAGCCGATGGCGTTCACCTTGCTTCCGGCCGGGGTGTTCGGGCACTGGTCAACCCCGTCGCAAACGCCGTCGCCGTCCGAATCGGTCGGGCAGCCGGTGGCGTCCACCGTGCAGCCCCTGGGAGTGTCGGCACATTTGTCCAGACCATCGCAAACGCCGTCGCCATCCGCATCCGTCGGACAGCCGGTGGCGTCCACAGAACATCCCTTGGGGGTGTTGTCGCACTTGTCGGTGCCGTCCGAAACGCCGTCCCCGTCGGAATCCATCGGGCAGCCCTTGGCATCCACCTTGGCCCCCTTGGGTGTGTTGGCGCAGACGTCAATGCCGTCGCAAACCCCGTCACCGTCCGAATCGACCGGACAGCCGGTTTCGTCCACCCGGCAGCCGATTTTGGTGCCGGGGCATTTATCCTTTTTATCCGAAACGCCATCCAAGTCCTCGTCCTTGGCCCCTCCGCCGAAGTAGAAGGAGAACCCGGTGTACACTTCCGCCGTAAGCTTGGGCAAGTCCAATTCGCCGGCGCCCGTTCCCACGATATCCAAATTGTCCTTGAAGTCGGTCAGGAAATGGGAAAGATAGCGGCCGCGGGCCCCCAGTTCCCAGCTGAAATTTTCACTGAAATAATAGGCAAAGCCCAACCCGAGCATCCCGTAGAGCTCCTGGTCCTTCAACTCGTACGGCTGGCCGTTCAAATCCGTGGCGGGAATCCCCGTTTGCGAAAGCGACGGGTCGTTGGACATCAGGGTGTTGCCGGAGGAATCCTGCCACTTCCACATGTAAAGCCCGGCGCCCAAGGAAACGTACGGAGAAAATTTCTTCTCCGGCGTGAAATGGTATTCTCCCAAAAGCCCGACGGAAAAGGCCTTTTGCTTGGGCCCCCCGTCCAGGTTGCTGAAGGTGAAACCGGCCCCATCCGTCCACTTGGAGGTGTCCGCCATCCAGGTCATGCGGCCTGTTCCTTCCACGCCCAAAACCCATTTGGGGGTAAGCCCGTATTTCAGGCCGGCCCCCACCACCCCGCCCATTGTCCAATAATCGGAATGGTCGGTCAACCCCAGCTTGTAAAGCCCGCCGTTGGCCGATAACCCCAGCTTCCCCTTCAATTCCACGCCGAAAGCGGCGGTGGAAGCAAAAACGAGTGTTGCGAGCGTTAAAATCAACGCCCAACCGAACCTTTTCATCGCTCCCTCCTGTCTCCTATGCGTTACGTTCAAGGTAAGGGAGAATAATCAATCCGTTGCCTCTACTTGTCAAGGGAATTTTTTGACTTTTCGCTTTTTTTCGAAGGCCCGGCCCGCTATTGGAAAAGGGGATTGGAAAATGTATATTAAACCGGAAGGGAATTCCTAAGGAAGGCGAGCGATTATGACCAGAGAAGAGAACTGGAAAGTTAAAGTCGGGTTGGCGGAAATGCTGAAGGGTGGGGTAATTATGGATGTCACCACCGCCCAGCAGGCCAAAATCGCCGAGGAGGCGGGGGCCTGCGCCGTGATGGCCTTGGAACGGGTGCCGGCGGACATCCGCAAGGAGGGGGGGGTGGCCCGGATGGCCGACCCCAAGATCATTGAAGAAATTCAGAACGCCGTGACCATCCCGGTTATGGCCAAATGCCGCATCGGGCATTTTGCCGAAGCACAGGTTCTGGAGGCCTTGGAAGTGGACTACATCGACGAGAGCGAAGTTTTAACGCCAGCCGACGAGAAAAACCATATCGACAAGCATGACTTCAAAGTCCCTTTCGTTTGCGGGGCGCGCAACTTAGGAGAGGCCCTGCGGCGGATTGGCGAAGGGGCGGCGATGATTCGCACCAAGGGAGAGGCCGGCTCCGGCAACATCGTGGAGGCCGTGCGACATATCCGGGAAGTTATTGGCGCCATCAAACGGCTGACCACGCTCGGTGAGGAAGAACTCATGTCCGAATCGAAAAATCTGGGTGCCCCGTATGAACTGGTTAAAGAAGTGGCCAAAACCGGCAAACTGCCGGTGCCCAACTTTGCCGCCGGCGGCATTGCCACCCCGGCTGACGCCGCCTTGGTGATGCAACTGGGGTCGGAAGCGGTTTTCGTCGGCTCCGGCATTTTCAAATCAGAAGACCCGGCCAAGCGGGCCAAAGCGATTGTAATGGCTACCACCCACTACAAAGACCCCAAAAAGGTGGCCGAGGCCTGCAAGGGACTGGGGGAGCCGATGAAGGGGCTGGATATCAAGCTGATTCCGGAAAGCCAGCTTTTGCAGATTCGATGAGAGTATCGGAACGCTCCCCAATCGGCGTTTTGGCCCTGCAGGGGGATTTCGCAAAACACCGGCAGGCCCTGGCAGAAATCAATTTGCCCGCCAAAGAGGTTCGCACGGCCGAGGATTTGAACTCCTGTTCGGCTTTGATAATGCCCGGCGGGGAATCGACCACCATCCGCAAAATGATGGTCGCGGAAGGGCTGGATACTGCTATCAAAAAATTCACCGGAACCCGGCCAATCATGGGCACCTGCGCGGGGATGATTCTGCTTTCGACAAAAGTGGAGGATTCCACCGTCGAGCCGTTGAAGCTGATTGACATCACCGTCCGGCGCAACGCCTACGGCCGGCAGATTCATTCCTTCGTCGACTTCGGCCGGGTGCCGATGTGGGACGACAACCCGAAGCTGGAAATGGTCTTCATCCGCGCCCCGCAGCTGGTCTCCTGCGGCCCGGCCGTGCTCCCGCTCGCCACCTTGGGGGAGGAAGTGGTGATGGCCCGCTCGGAGAAGATTCTGGTTTTGGCTTTTCATCCGGAATTGACCGCCGACCGGCGGGTGCACAAATTTTTCGTGGAGGAGTTTATCGAGGAACACCGAGGCATTCCGGTCGCTTTGTAATTCGCCACATAGGAGAAACAAAAACCGAGGAAAGGGAGGTACGATGCCCAGAAAAGCTAAAAAGAAGTCCAAAAAGCCTGCCAGAAAGAAAGTTTTAAAAGCGAGAAAACCGAAAAAACCCAAAGCCAAGGCCAGAAAGCCGGCCAAGAAGGCCAAACGGGTCGTCAAGCGTGCCAAGAAAGCGGCTCCCCGTCGCCCCCGCGCTCCAAAGCCACCGGCTGTTCCAACGCCGCCGACCGAGCCCTCTCCGGTCTTGATGGAGGGGATGCGGGCCCCCGACTTTCGCCTGCGGGCCTATCCGGACGGAGAGCATACGCTGGCCGATTTCCGCGGCAAAAAAGTGGTGCTCTACTTTTATCCCAAAGACGACACCCCCGGCTGCACAATGGAGGCCTGTTCATTCCGGGACACCAAGTCGGAATGGGAAAACGCGGGGGCCGTCGTTTTGGGCGTTTCCAACGACGACTGGGCCAGCCACCAGAACTTTGCCCAGAAATACAACTTGAACTTCACCCTTCTTTCCGACCCGGACGCCTCGGTTTCCAAAGCATACGGTGTCTATAAGGAAAAGAATATGTACGGCAAGAAATTCTGGGGGATCGAGCGCACCACGTTCATTATCGATTCTGAAGGAAAAATTGCCAAGGTTTTTCCCCGCGTTCAGGTGGACGGCCACTCCGCCGAGGTTTTGGAAACCCTCCGCCGGATTTAACTTATTGCACCAACAAAAAGCCCCCGAAGCACGGGGGCTTTTTTTGTTATGTGCTTTTTCACCTACTTTTTCTCTGACTCCGTGTATTGTATCTCCAATTCGGCCACGCTTCCATCGGTCAAGTTGCGAAGTTGGAAAGTTGATGCGGATGTCTTCGCCGGATAAACAAGTATCCCGAAGTTGGGTAATTCTCCTTGTTGCCAAGCGCGAACTATGTACGTGAGCCGCACTTCTGCTGTTCCGCTATTGAACCCGACCCGCCCAAAGTTAACGTGGAACGGAGAAGCGGCCGATTCGGACATTGCGGCCAGCCGAATCCCGGACGTCCACGGGGCCAGCATAGGCCGAACGAGTATGCCGAGGGGTTCCCGGCTAGTATCCGTTTGAACCTGAAACCGCAGGTTGGCCATATTAACCCTGACATTTTGCAGGACAGCTGGTAGGTCGAATTTGAAGAGCAAGCCCGGTCGGTCGGCATCACCCACCTTATCCGTTGAACCGGAAACGGTTGTGGTCAGTTTGACGCTTTCGGCCCAAACCATAGAAAAAAGTGCCAAACCTATCATCATTCCGAAAATTAGCTTTTTCATTTTTTCCTCCACTTGTGGTGAGCTTGTCGAATCCATCACTTTAAAAAGATCATCCGTTTGACTTCTTTGAAGCTGGCCGTCTCAAGTTTGTAGAAGTAAATCCCACTGGCCACGGCAGTCCCGTTTTCATCCCGGCCATTCCAGACGATTTGATGGGTTCCGGCCGGTTTCTCACCGTCCACCAAAGTCAAAACTTCCTGCCCAAGGAGGTTGTAAATTTTCAGTTTGACTTTCTCCGCTTTGGGCAAAGAAAAGCTGATGGTTGTAGTCGGGTTGAAGGGATTGGGATAATTTTGGCCGAGTGAGAATGCCAAAGGCCGTGTGGTTTTCTCCTCTTTGGTACCCAGTCTCCAATACGGCCCCGGGTCGGAAGTGAGGTAGGGATTCCAATCGACCGATCCTTCAAAAAAGCTGGCACTGGGCGAGGAAGTCCCCCACCAATTCTGCTCCGCTTTGACCTGATAGCTTGTCGTATTTTTTACCGCCTTGGAGGAAGTCCCCGCCCGATAGATCCGGTTGCTGGGAGGCACATCCGGGCAAGGAGCTTGTGTGCACCCGGCGTTGATATCCAAAACCGGCGTTGTTCTGTACTGCTCCCCTTTAGTCAAGCGGCCTGATATGGAGTCATCGGGCTGAGGTTATAGGTTTTCTCGAACCTGTTCGGCGGCTGGTAGCCCAGGGCCGAGTGCAGGTAGGTTTCGTTGTACGTTTCGATCCAGCCGTTCA